>JBEBHM010000525.1:0-6272 GCA_040080875.1 Pirellula sp. | reverse complement strand
GAGCGCGTTGCCATCGGTCTCCGTAAGAGGTCTTTCGATCGTTGCTGGAACTTTGGTGTGCGGCTCCTCGATAAAGGGGTCTGCGGTAATCTCGCAACTCCACGTCTCAGGAGTCAGCTTCGCTTGAATGACCTTCTCTTCCGAGAGCGTATGCGGCTTGGGATCCCCTCGCGACACGTCTACGAATTGAGGGTCAGGTGTAAGGACTGGACGAAGTATCGGGCAAGTCGACGGATCTGGCTTTGGGAGGGTTTTGTCTGTGGTCTTGTCTCCTGCCAGTACGCCGCCCGCAACCGTCGGTGTCGCAATCGTGACCGCGGTACTGAGTTGCAGGAACTGTCGTCGGCCAATGGAATTCAAGTCGTCGTTCATGAACGGGTCTTCCTTGAAGTTGTTTCTAGAGAGTGGTCTGCCGCTTGCCCTAACATCTATCTTAGAGCATTCGACTCGAAAGTGAGTGGTGATGCTATGGCATTTTAAGGCCGAGCAGAGCAAGGCTATCTCGAAATATCATTTTCTCTATCTCCGCAAGGTTGAGCCTTGGCAGTTGAGTACCCAGCAGCATATCGTTCAGGCCGCGAACCCCGGCGATGGTGTCTTGGACATTGGTGAACGGGTAGTCGGTCCCGAACAAAACCTTGTGCCATACACCGTACTCTTGAACGAGCATGAGGGAATGATAGAGTTGAAACGGTCGATAGTGCAGTGCAGAAATATCCGCGTAGACGTTAGGGTGTTTGCGTATCACGACAATGCATTCCCCTTCGTAAGGGTGCCCAAGATGTGCCATGATGATCGGCACGTCGGGAAATTTCGCAGCCACGGGATCGATGTGTCGAGGGAGCGTACAGCTCAGCGGTGCCTGGGCGATGAATGTTGTTCCAGTGTGCAACAAAACGGGCAGGTGATATTTTGAAGCGTACTGCCAAAGCGGATCCAGGCGTTCGTCATCCGGCTGAAAACCGGCATACATAGGTAGCAGTTTGATCCCGACCAAACCCAATTCTTGATGCCCCTCGTGCAGTTCTCGCTCCCAGCCTGGTTGTGTGGGGTCGACGCTCAAGTATCCGAGGAGGGTCGTGGGATTCTCAGCCACATAGTTAGCCACATAGCCATCATCGACCCAAAGATGGCTTCGTTTTGCCTTGCCACCAAAGACGATCGTCAGCGTGTCTGGAGGGCACGTTGCACGATAGTCTTCATAGCGAACAGTTAAGTCAACTTCGACCCCTGCCCGGGCGCGGGCTGCTTGTCGTCGGAAATCATCACCGAAATGGTCCGGGTATCGCCAAGCATGACTGTGTACGTCGATGATCATTTAGAATTCCAAATCATTTCAATTCTATTGTCGATGGCAAACTTCGCTCCCCATGGGAAACAATCATATCAGCCAATTTATATTCCACGATCCACTTGCAACCCACTTCAACGCCGTCAGGCTCAAGACATCGATAATTTCGGCTCCCACCGTGCCTTTGTGAGTCCGATGTTAGCTAGAATGGTTAATCCCATTTCACAACCTTCCGCGCCAGTTGAATTTCGGACAACACTTGTTCCTCCCTCCCCATTGCTCCTAAATCCCATTGATCCTAAATGAAGTATAGAAATTTCGCTTGCGTCATGATGTTGAGTTTGACCTCTGGGTTCTTTGCCTCCGCAATGGCTCAGGAGCGAGTGCTGGAATCGTTTCGTACGCAACAGCTCACCACCGAGTACTATTCCGAGGGAGCAGCCGCAGGAGACTTGGATCAAGATGGTAAGGTGGATTTCGTGTATGGTCCCCATTGGTATGCCGGCCCTGACTTCAAAATCAAATATGAAATCTATCCTCCAAAAACTCAAGACCGAGAAAAGTACTCGGATCACTTCTTCGCGTGGGTTTACGACTTCGATAACGACGGATGGAAGGATGTCTTCACAGTAGGTTTCCCTGGAACTCCGGCGTATGTTTACCAGAATCCGGGTAAGCCTCGAGATGCAACGGCATGGAAAAAACACCAAGTCTTTGACTGGGTATCGAACGAGTCTCCCCGATTGACGCAATTGGTCGGAGACGATCGCCCAGAATTGGTTTGCACACGCGATGGTTTCTTTGGGTATGCGACCATCGATTGGAGCAAGCCGTTCGAGGCCTGGCAATTCACCGCCATTTCTGGCCAAATCACGGACAAGAAATTCGGTCATGGGCTAGGGATCGGCGATGTAAACAATGATGGTCGATTGGATGTCATTCACAAAGGAGGATGGTTCGAGCAACCTCGAGTGTTGACGGTAGGCAAGCCTTGGATCGCAAACAAACAATCATTCTCGAACTTGTATGGCGGTGCAGAGATGTATGCATACGACGTTGACGGAGACGGTGATAACGACATCATCACAAGTCTGGCCGCCCACGACTTCGGATTGGCATGGTTTGAACAGAAACGCGACGGAACCGATGTTTCGTTTGTTCGGCATGACATTATCGGTTCCAGACCAGAACATAGTCCCTACGGCGTCGTCTTCAGCGAGCTGCATTCCGTAAACCTCGAGGACATGGATGGGGACGGACTTAAAGACATCATCACTGGCAAAACCTATTACTCGCATCACAAATCCAGCCCGATGTGGGACGCTGGAGCTGTTGTGTATTGGTTCAAGTTGGTCCGCGGGCCGAACGGTGTAGATTGGCTTCCATTCAAAGCAGCCGAGGATTGTGGAATTGGAAGACAGGTCGGCGTATTCGACCTAAATCAAGATGGCTTGCTAGATATCACTGTGGGCGGGATGAAGGGTGCTGCGGCAGTCTTCCAGGAACGCAAAAAAGTAAGTGAGGAACAATGGGTTGCTGCTCAACCTGTTCTCTTTACCAAGACCGATACCAAGCCAACCAACGCATCGATCCTAGAAGGCGAGAATCTTAAAATAGTTTCCGTGAGCGACGGAACTGCGAAACCACAAATTATGAGTGGCTTCGCGGCGGACCGTTGGAGCAATGATGCCCAATTGTGGTGGACAGGCACAAAAGTTGGATCTCGACTCGAAATGGAATTGGAGATTGAAAACGACGGCGACTACGAATTCATGGTGGTCTTAACGAAAGCCCCGGACTACGCCATCGTCCAGATTTCCTTCGATGGGCAGAAGCTTGGCGAACCCATCGATCTGTACAACAAAAAAACCGTCGTCTCCACTGGGTTGCTGAAAATGGGACAGCTCAAACTAAGTGCGGGGCCGCATCGACTTGCTTTTGAAATCGTTGGCGCCAACAAGGACGCTACTCCATCGGGAATGGTCGGTATCGACGCAATCCAGATCGGTGTCGCCGTCGGAGTGCAGCCGACATCGAAATCGGGCAAGCTGCTGAATCTCAATTTCGAAACAGCGACATTGACCGATTGGGTCGCAACAGGCGACGCATTCGATGGACAACCGACTCGCGGCGACACAGTCGTCGTGCGTCGCGGCGACATGAAGAGCGAACATGAAGGTGAATATTGGATTGGGACCTTCGAACGGATGGGAGACAAAGGTACCGGCACGTTAACTTCGACACCTTTCGTGATCGACCGCCCATTTGCGTCCTTTCTGGTCGCAGGAGGCAATACCAATGACACGCGTGTCGAACTTGTCGACGCAGCCACGGACAAGGTCATCCACAAGTCGACCGGTGACAACACCGAGAACATGAAGCTGATTGTCTTGGATCTTCGTAAATGGCAGGGAAACGAGTGCTTTTTGCGGATTGTGGACGCTAGCAAGGGACCTTGGGGACATATCAACTTTGATGCGTTTCAGTTGCATTCCTCCCAACCAGGCCCCATCTCCAATCCCCAGGCGGCCATCGTTGCGGACGAATACCCATTTGCTGAGCTCAGCGGGCCTGCCGCCGCCAAGGCCATGAAAGTGCCAGAAGGATTTCGCGTCGTTTCCAGCGCGTCGGAACCGGATGTTTTGCAACCCATTGCTATGGCGCTGGACGCGCGCGGGCGAGTGTGGATCGCAGAGGCGTACGAATATCCAATTCGCGCTGACGAAGGCAAAGGCCGCGACCGTGTTCTCATCTTTGAGGACACCGATGGAAACGGAACTTTAGATAGCCGCAAAATCTTCGCCGAGGGGCTCAATCTGGTCAGTGGCATGGAAGTAGGATTCGGCGGAGTTTGGATCGGAGCCGCTCCGTATTTGATGTTTATTCCAGATCGCGACGGTGACGACAAGCCCGATGGCCAACCCGAAATTCTGCTGGACGGTTGGGGATTCCAAGACACGCACGAAACATTAAATGCGTTCATTTGGGGACCAGACGGATGGCTATACGGATGCCATGGCGTCTTCACGCATTCTCGAGTTGGCAAACCGGGTACTCCGGACTCCGATCGACAAGCGATCAATGCTGGCGTCTGGCGCTACCATCCCACCAAACATGTTTTCGAGGTTTTCTCGCATGGCACGAGCAACCCTTGGGGGGTCGATTTCAACGATCGTGGTCAAGCATTCATAACAGCCTGCGTGATTCCGCACTTGTACCACATGATTCAAGGTGGACGCTACGAACGGCAAGCCGGTAACCACTTCAATCCCTACACGTACGATGACATCAAGACCATCGCAGAACACCGTCACTATATCGGTGCGACACCGCATGCAGGGAACGGAAAATCCGATGCCGCAGGAGGCGGGCACGCGCATGCGGGAGCCATGATCTATTTGGGTGACGCTTGGCCGAGCAAGTATCGCGGTCAGATCTTCATGAACAACATTCATGGTCAACGGCTCAACGTAGACTCGCTCAGAACCAAAGGTTCGGGATACGCAGGTAGCTACTCGCCCGATTTCTTGCTCACCGGAGACAAGTCCTCTCAAATTCTAAATCTGCGATATGGCCCAGACGGTCAAGCCTGGATGATTGATTGGTATGACATGCAAGCCTGTCACTTGAGGGATCCTGCGAAACATGATCGCAGCAACGGCCGAATTTACAAAATTGTTTACGGGGAACTCAAATCGACGACCGTCGATCTCGGCAAATCGACCGATCGACAGCTTGCCGAGTATGCATTGCATGCAAACGATTGGTACGTGCGGCACAGTCGGCGCGAGCTGCAGGAGCGAGCGGCTCGAGGAAAAGTTGGATCGGATGCAATCGATCTGCTCAAGAAGTTCGTTGCAAGCGAGTCTCAGGAGACAAAACGCTTACGAGCCGCTTGGGCATTGGCAGCCATGGACCAATTGGATGTGGCTACATGCCATCTCATGCTCAATGACAAAGACGAGTTCGTTCGAGGCTGGGCGATCCAGCTTGGATTGCAGAACTCGCTGGCAGCCAAACATTTGACACCTAGTCTCCTCGCGAAAATGGCGGCAAGCGATCGATCACCCGTCGTACGGATGTATCTCGCTTCCGCAGCCCAACAATTGCCGCTCCTAGAACGTTGGGATGTGGTACAAAATTTGATCGCGCATGGAGAGGACGCCAACGACCACAACTTGCCATTGTTAATTTGGTACGCGGCTGAACCGCTTGCAGAAATCGACCCACCTCGGGCTCTCGCTATGGGATTGTCGGCTACCAAGACGATTCCAATGATTCGCAACTACATGCTCAAAAGATTGGGGGCATCGGGCAGTCAAGAGTCCATCGCGTTGCTGGTGTCCAATCTTGGCAAGGCAAACGCCGAGGAATTGCAGTTAGCCTATCTGGATGCCATTCGTGGCGCCCTGACCGGTCAGCGACGAGTCCAAGCACCTGAAGGTTGGGAATCGGTTTACCAATCGTTGATCAAAAGCAGCCCTAGAGTTCGACTCCAGACAGAAGCTCTCGGAGTTACGTTTGGAAGCGAAGCGGCGCTGGACAAGTTACGCAAGATCGTTGCATCCAATTCCGAAAAGACCGAATCTCGCTCGGCCGCGCTGAGTTCTCTCCTCGGTGCGAGGGATTCCAAACTGGTTCCACTACTCAAGCGTTTGCTGGAGGATAAAGAGCTTCGCGGTCAAGCCATGACTGGATTATCACAATACAACGAAGCGGGTACCGTGACCTCGATACTTGCCGTGTATTCAAACTTGAACCCGTCGGAAAAACGCGTTGCGTTGAGTGCTATGTCGACTCGCTCTGAGGATGCGGTCGGTATGTTGGAAGCGGTCGAGTCCAACAAGATTCCCGCAAGCGATCTTAGCGCAGATCTTGTTCGCCAACTCGACACACTCAAGAGCGATAAGGTCAAAGCCATCCTGAACAAAACCTGGGGAACCGTGCGAGAAACGCCGGCAGAGAAAGCCAAGATGATCGA
>JBEBHM010000031.1:0-22573 GCA_040080875.1 Pirellula sp. | reverse complement strand
CTCCAAAAGCGACAATATGCTTAATTTTCGTTGGTGCGTTTTGTTTGTGTCTTTTGGCATGGAGCACTGCACAGCCACCGCAGTCTGCGACCACGCCAGTGGAAGCACTCCCCGTCCAATCGAATTCTCCGGCTCCACAATCTCCACCCAGTCCTGCTCTCGGACCTGCCGCATTGAATTTCGACGACCACAGAGCGGACCCGTTGTTTCAGGAGATCCATCGCATGCTCTTGAAGTCGAGTGCAACAACGTCGGCCCCTTGGGTGCCCTCGCCGGGAGGGAACCGGTCGATCAACGACTCGGCTTTGGATTCGATTTCGTCATATCGTTGGCATGCCATAGAATCCATTCTTGTTGCCGCCCGACACTTGGAGCAAGATGCCGCCTACCAACTTCAATGCAACAATTTGGATCGAGCTAAAAAGACTAGCGAGGCGATAAAAAAACTTCGCCAAGAGGTGCTCGAGTTGCTAGGAATCCAAAGTCAATAGCACAGAGTAAAACGATTGTCTCAATCGTTCGCAAGCAAATAGGCAGAAGGATTTTCAAAGCAATTGGGGACAATTGCGAAGCAGAAAGATTCTTGAAGCAATTGGGACAATTGCTCTACAATAGATTGCGCAACACCCTGGGCAACGGGAAGTAGACATCCTCTTTTCGAACTTCTTGTACCTCGACCGTCGCCTCGAAATGGTCTTGCAACCAAAGAATCGTGTTTTGCACTACGAGTTCGGGGGCGCTGGCTCCGGCTGTGATCAAGACGGTTTTCACGTTGGCGAACGAGCTCGCATTGAGATCCTGCGGTCCATCAACCAGAAATGCTGGTCGGTTTGCTTCCTCGGCCAATTCTCGCAGTCGCTGAGAATTGCTGCTGTTCTGACTGCCCAATACAATGACCGCGTCTGCTTGATGGCAGAGCATACGAACGGCTTCTTGTCGGTTTTGAGTTGCGTAACAAATATCTTCCTTAGGGGGGCCAGTGATCCAAGGAAACCGTTCTTGCAATCGCAGAATGATTCGATTGGCATCGTCGACGCTCAGCGTGGTCTGAGTTAGATACGCGAGTTTTGTCGAAGGTGCGAATTGCAATGCGTCGACGTCGGCAATATCCTCGACTAGCACGATGGCTTGCGGAGCTTCCCCCATCGTCCCGATGACTTCATCGTGCCCCTCGTGGCCGATCAAAATGATAGTAAAGTGGTCTTTGGCAAACTTGATTGCTTCCAAATGAACCTTGGTCACCAGCGGGCAAGTTGCGTCGATGGCATTCAATCGTCGTTCTTTGGCGACTCGACGAATTTCAGGCGAGACGCCGTGCGCCGAAAAAAGCACCGTCGAATCTTCCGGAATTTCCTCGAGCAGGTTCACGAACACAGCTCCCTTGCCTTGAAACATCTGTACGACGTGCTGATTGTGAACGATTTCGTGATACACGTAGATCGGCGGACCAAAATGCTGTAGGGCAAGCTCAAGGCTTTGCACGGCCATGTTGACGCCCGCACAGAATCCTCGAGGAGCAGCAAGAATTATCTTCATGGAATCGATGTATAGTGGGAAAAACCAAAGCTTTCCCGTTATCATACCTGGATGTCATCCCCTCGCGAAGCCATGCAAACAACTGATCCGTCGCACCGAGCCGGTCAGCACGCGGTGATTTTGGATCTTGCTCGTTTTGGTCCTGACACCATTTTTTCGCCGGTACCACTCGCGCAAGCCCGGATTTATTGCAAATCCCTTGCGAAAAAGCACTACGAGAACTTTTCGGTCGCGAGTTTGATGGTCCCTAGACTCATTCGACAGGACTTTTACAACATCTACGCTTTTTGTCGTTGGTCCGACGATTTGGCTGACGAACTCGACAGTCCGCAAGATTCCGCTCAGCTGCTAACTTGGTGGCATGGCGAGTTGCACCGTTGCTTTCGTGGCGAAGCCGAACATCCCGTTTTTGTTGCACTCAATGATACGCGAATACGGCACCAATTGCGGGTCGAGCCATTTGACGATCTCATCGATGCTTTCGTCCAAGACCAAACGGTCTTTCGATACGAGACGAATCGAGAATTGCTTGACTATTGTGCTCGGAGCGCCAATCCTGTCGGTCGCATTCTGTTAAGAACCGGAAAAGTCGAACCAGAACAAGCCATTGAATTCAGCGACAAAATATGTACTGGATTGCAAATCGCCAATTTTTGCCAGGACATTCGTCGCGACGCCTCCATTGGGCGAATCTACTTGCCTCGCGAACGATGGGGAGGTTGCGACTTAGATGAAAATCAAATTCTGTCCGGAACAGCTTCGCCCGGTCTGATTCGGGCGCTACGCGATTGGGTCCAATATGCGAGGGGGCTAATCTTGGGCGGATTACCGCTCGCGCAGTACTGCCCTCGCTGGCTCGCACGCGATGTGCAGTTGTTTGCTCGAGGAGGACTAACCATACTTCGAAACATCGAAATGGCTGGCTTCGATGTATGGAGCAGGCCAATCAGGGTATCCAAGTCCCAGAAACTGGGTTTGCTGTTGCGCGCGATCATTCAACCTCGGTCCATCAACTATCGACCTCACTCTAAATTGTACGAGTCTGCTAGCGAATGACACAGCTTGACGATGCGTATACGTACTGCGAGCGCATTGCGCGTCGGAGCGGATCCAATTTTTATCGATCCTTTTCGTTGTTGCGCGACGATCGACGCAATGCCATGGTATCCCTCTATGCCTTCGCTCGACTTGCCGACGATGCGACCGATCAGAACTCGAACCAATCCTGGAACGAGTTGGACTGGCATCACTGGGTAGACCATCTGCTAGATCAGAACGGGGTTGTGATCGAGCTCGAAAATGACCTAGACTTGATTCGTCCTGCACTTGTCGAGAGCGTAAGGCGTTTTTCTATTCCCACGAGTACGCTGCATGACATAGTGACAGGTGTCGGGATGGACACACGCGGCCCCGTTCGATTCGCCAATTGGGAGTCGACCAAGACCTATTGTCAGCGAGTCGCATCCAGCGTTGGAACTGCCTGTGTGTCGATATGGTCGGATCCAATTGGGACGACACGTTCTCCGGAAACGCTCAAAGCGGCCGATGACTGTGGCGTTGCGTTCCAATTAACCAATATCTTGCGAGATATCGTCGAAGACACTGCCAACAATCGCATTTATTTGCCGCTTGCGGAACTCGCACGTTTTCAGGTCAGCGAAGAACGTTGGTTCGCAGTCCGGCCTTCCGTCAATGTATTTTCGCTGAACGAAATTGGTGATTGGCGAGGGTTGATTCGATTGCAAGTGGAGCGAGCCAAAGCCCATTTCGCTTCAGGTTGGCGAGTCCATGATTCAATTTCACTCGATGGGCAGCGGATGTTTTCGTTAATTTGGCAAACGTACCGAGAATTGCTTAGCCGAATCGACCGCGATCCACTTTCTATTTGGCAACAACGCGCCCGCGTTCCGATTCGAACCAAGCTGAAACTGTTCGTCAAGCATGCTTTGACTCCATTATTGACTGCGGAAATCAAGTCGCCATCGATGAACCGAAGCCGCCAAGAAGCGTTGCCAATGAGCGGTAAACGAGATTTCGACTGGTCCGTGGCAAGCCCAAGCGTTGCCGTGGTGGGTGCAGGACTTGCGGGCATCAACGCTGCGCTCCATCTTGCGAGGCATGGTTGCAATGTGACCTTGTTCGAATCCAAACACCGGATCGGAGGACGTGTTGGATCCTTCCTGGACGTGCAATCGGGGCAATGGGTTGATTACTGTCAGCATGTTGGGATGCGGTGCTGCGACGCGCTCAAACAGTGGATCAGCGACACCGACCAACAGCCCTTCTGGACCGAACAAAGCGCACTTCATTTCGTTTCTGTGAACGGTAAGAAGGTGAGGGTATCTGCCTGGCCTCTTCCAGCACCTCTGCACCTCATGGGACTTCTGATGCGGTGGCCTGATTTGAATTGGAGCGACAGAATCCGAATCTCCCAGGGGCTATATCGATTGCTGCAATTGAAGATGGATTCGACCAATAATCAGACGTTAACGATCGATTGGCTGCGTCAATGCGGCCAAACCGATCGATGCATCAAAAACTTTTGGGCCACCATTCTGGTCAGCGCGCTTGGTGAGCAATTGGATCGAGTTACGTTGGGAGCAACCCGCAAGGTACTTGTGGATGGGTTCGCTGCAGATCGACGATCGTTTCATTTGCTAGTACCTACGCGTTCGCTGTCCAGTTTAATGAATGACAACGTGCTGTCGTCTCTGAAGGGACTCGGAGTAAGCGTCAAATGCGGTATTGCGATCCAGAAGATTCAGACGCGACACGACGGGACGCTGACACTCAATCCATCGAGTGGTTCCGAGACGAATCCAGTGTTCGATGCAGTAGTTTGTGCAGTGCCGTGGAACAAGCTGACGACACTGATGCCGGAATCCCTTGCAGACCGCTTAGCAAACTCACATGGCCTGCAATCGTCGCCGATAACTGGCATTCATACGTGGTGGGATCGACCGTGGCTAAAACAACCGCATGCAATCTTGATCGATCGAGTTTGCCAATGGGTTTTTCCTGCCCCGATCCCTGATTTCGAGGGCTACGAAGGCGCCGGTGCGCGAGAGCATTACTACCAGATCGTCATTAGTGGATCCCGAGATTTACCTCACGGAGATAGCGAAGCCATTCTTAAAATGGTCAAGCAAGATCTATCAGAGGTATTTCCGGAAGCGGCTGTAGCCACACTCATGCGAGGGCGAGTGGTGACGGATCCGAATGCGGTCTTCTCAGTATCACCTGGACATGCAGCGGGACGATTTCCGGGCGATGCCTTGGCAGCCGAGGGGATTTGGCTTGCGGGTGATTGGACCGAGACTAATTGGCCTGCGACGATGGAGGGAGCATTGAGATCAGGGCTCACGGCAGCCGAGATGGTCCTCCAACGATTCCAACGCCCTGCCATCCTCAAAGAGTAAATGACGTGGGCTGGGCATGTAACGCGGTGAGTCCTGACGATTGTGCGGATTGTGCGAATTGCGTTGTCCAGCAGTGCCCGCCTACACAGAAAACCCAGGTCCACGATCATTCTGAAGCGTTGGCGTGAACTACGGTTTGGCATGCGTCATCGCCGTATGTGGTCAACCTATCGCAACTGCGACCTTGGTTGCCAGAAGCCCGTCGCCTCAATTCCAAGTCTTAGTGGCCTCCATGTTCCAAATCGAATGCGTTCGCGAGCCAGTTCAGTTGGCCAAGCTCAAATCGGATTGGGACCGTCTTTCGCAGGGAGCTTTGATGCAACGACACGCTTGGATGTCCTCCTGGTGGCTGTCCCACCAAGACAATTACAGGCCGCACGTATTAGTCGCCGCCCGTGGTGGCCAAGTCTGCGGGATCCTCCCTTTGGCGGAAACAAGAAACACTTGGACCGGTCGAACACTGGTATTTGTCGGGAGCGGCAAGGTTTGCTCCGATGACCTAGGATTAATCTGCAATGAGGACGATGGGATTTTCCTAGCTGAAGCGTTTGCGACCTTTGTTGCAAACTCACTCGAGTGTTGCAGGTGGGATCACCTCAATCTCGACGGTGTTCGAGACAAGAACCAGCACATGCAACGTTTTCTCCGTGTCCTAGAAACGTTGACCGGTTCCAGCGTCGAAATCAAACCGAGCCCGTGCTGTTGGTCAGCCTCGCTGCACGGCGGTCGAGAGGCCTACCTCGGCCGATTGTCAAAACGAGCACGAAAGTTATTGTCGAATGCACACAAGGAAGTGAATGATGGGCGGAGCAAGTTTCAATTGGCCACGACATCAAAACAGGCTTCGGATTTCTTGCGAGTGATCGAATCGCTTCACCAGTCCAGATGGAAAGAACGCGGAATCGATGGCTGTTTCTCAGAGAAATCTTTCAGCGACTTTCTCACGACAGCCACGAGCGCACTTTGGGAGGATGCATGGACGGAGACGAATTCCAAAGAAGAGAATTGCGAATTCCAAAACCGTCCCCAACAGCGTGTTCAAATTGGACTGCTCCATATCGAGGGACGGCCCGCTGCGGGTGCCGTCTGTTTGCTTGATCGCGATGCATTGGCGGTTTACTTGACCGGCATGAACCCTGAGTTCGCCGAACGAAGGCCTGGTTGGCAATTGCTTTCTCAATTCATTCAACATGCCTGCGAACTCGGATGCGCTCGAATCGATTTTCTACGCGGCGATGAAGAGTACAAAGCAAGACTGAATGCGACCCCAACCGAGCAACGTCGCTATGTCATTGCTTCGTCGCGGTGGTCATCTCAAATTCGCAATACTGCCTATCGCGCAGCATCCAACGTCAAGAAATGGTGGAATTTTACGCCTACCACGCAAGACCCAGTTGTGACACCACAACCTATTGAGACTTAGCCGCCCAAATGGTTTAGGACCTGCAAAATTCCATTGAGATGCGCCATTCTCGGACCAAAGCGATCCAAGAACTCCGTGAACACATAGTCGCTCTCCGACAGCGCGTCTTTGGAATCGGCCACTTCGTCTGCTAGGTTTTGAAGGAATTCCGTTTGAACATTCGATAATGTTTCCAGCGCCTGCTTACAGGAACGCACGAGCTTAGGGTGCGCATTGCGCCATTGAGTAAGTTCGTTTTGGCGTTGTGCGTTGGCTTGATTGCTAGCTTGCAAGACCTGCTTATTGACCTGAAGAATCTGATCCAAAAGCAAGTTCTGTCGTTGCTGCGTATCGATTAATTGCCGCGTGAGTGCGACGAGCGCAGCACCCACCTCGGTTGGCTTTGGCGGTGCATTGGATGTCGCCTCTGCGGAAACATCGATGCTGAAAACAGGGGAAAAGTGCGCAGGGTCGTGGGACATAGTTTTCGAGCAATCCGTCTTGAATCTAAAAGTTCACTAACCAAATCTTCAAAATTCTCTCAAGTCAAACTGAGACCAGTATAGTCGTTGTGGGGTAGGAAAGTCGAGCATCTGGTTTCTCGATTGTAAAGTTTGCGGGTTGTAACGTATTTGCCAATTGTTTTAAAGGATCCATTCGTAAGGACAACACTGAACGACGGACGGGCAATCAGTCGAATCAAACGTGCCAGTAGGGCCTGTTCGGTGGAATGTCCGCATCGCGTTTTCGATGAAAGTCGGCATGCACGAGAGTAAGCAAAAAAACAACAATTCATTGGGATTTATCACGGTGCGTCGACATCCCGCGATAGGTTTTGTGGGCGGCTATTTGATCGTCAACGAGCTTGCTAGGCCGCTTGAATTTCACTGTACGCTGCCTGTCCAACCCTCCCGGGCTCAGCAGATTCTCTATGGGACGACCCTGAACGAATTTGTCTGCGGTGAACAAATTGCTAAAGTACTCGTTCACAAGGCCAAATGCACACCCTCGTTCTTGCTGGCTGATTCCGTTTCTGTGCTTACCCTGCGGCACGTCTGTCCGATACCGCTGGCGGCACTCGAGTCGCCGTCGTCCAATAGTTCGTTGCCATTTCCTGATTGTACTCGCACAGGCCTATTCCGATTCCAAGCTGCGGGGCAAACTTGGGTCACCCTCGCCGAGTTCCAAGAGGACTCGGGTTTCTTTCAAGACACTTTTGGCCATTCGGATTCGCTTCACGATGTCTTAGAGCCGTTCGGCAGAATCGAAGAAGCGCTCCAGGAAGCTCACCCCGCCTCCAAAGCGGCCTAATATGTCGAACAACCATCCATCCTCGGTTGAGATCCATTGTGAGAACAGTTGGCAATCTGACGACTTGTGCGTTGAGTCTGCCCAGCCGATGGGGCTCGACTGTTTCGCAAGTATTAACGCTATCCCATGTGTCGAATCTTTGAAATGGGACCCCTTGGAAGCGCCCAAAGTACTGCCCATCACAATTACGACAGCAGCTCCCAAAACGATCGGTTTTTCCTTTCCGGATTCTCCGGAATGGATCGATGTCGCTTTGATCAAGACGACTTCAGCGCGGCCCAAAATCGACTCAA
This sequence comes from Pirellula sp., assembly GCA_040080875.1. Taxonomy (GTDB): domain Bacteria; phylum Planctomycetota; class Planctomycetia; order Pirellulales; family Pirellulaceae; genus JBKCUI01. The sequence continues at coordinate 14,612 of JBEBHM010000031.1, read as the reverse complement.
CGACCGAATCGGACGAAGAAAACGAACCGTCTGCTTCGAACGCCAGAAAGACGCTGACTCGCATTCGGCCACCAGGTGACTTGGTTCGCCTAGAAGATAGGTTGTATTATGTGCTCCAGCCCCCATTGGAAGCGATTGTTCAATCTGCCAAACTTCGATTTCCGTTTCAGCCGTTTCCGTACCAACTGGAGGGAATTGCGTTCCTGTTTCCACGAGCTGCAGCCATCCTGGCCGACGAAATGGGTTTAGGAAAGACAATGCAGGCGATCACAGCCATCCGGATGTTGCTCCTCTCGAGGGAACTCCGAAATGTACTGTTGATATGCCCCAAGCCCTTGGTGTCCAATTGGGTTCGCGAATTCAAGCAATGGGCACCAGAACTTCCGATCGCAATCATCGAAGGGGATTCCGCCAAACGCAATTGGATTTGGAACAACCCACAAGCGCCCGTCAAGATCGCAAACTATGAATTGATGATGCGAGATCGCGAAGTGCTGAACGAAGGCTCAACGCACTTCGATCTCGTGGTACTGGATGAAGCACAACGAATCAAAAATCGCAACAGCACGACAAGCGAAATCGTTCGGGCCATCCCTCGCTCGCGCTCATGGGCGTTGACCGGCACTCCCATTGAAAATTCGGTCGAGGATCTCGTGAGTATCTTCGAGTTCTTGTCGCCAGGCTACCTGCGCGACGACATGCATTTGAAATCGCTCGGCAAAGCAACTCGCGACTACATCCTGCGCCGTACCAAAGACAAGGTCCTTGCGGACATGCCACCTAAACTCTTTCGCCCGGCAGAACTTGAACTCACCGGCGAGCAGCGTGCCAGCTACAAGGCCGCCGAAGAGGAAGGGATAGTGCAGCTTTCGGAGATGGGTGAGTCGGTCACCATCCATCACGTCTTCGAACTGGTATTGCGTCTAAAGCAAATCTGCAATTTCGATCCACTCACCGGCGCCAGCGCCAAGATGGAACGGCTCGAAGCGGATATCGAGGAAATTGCGTCCAGCGGCCAAAAAGCAATCATCTTTAGCCAATGGGTGGAAACGCTGGAGACGCTCAACGAGCGACTCGCTCAATACCATCCGCTCCGATACCACGGTCGAATCCCTTCGAACAAACGCGATGCCGTGATCGATCAATTCAAGAACGATCCGAAAAACAAAGTGATTCTGATGAGCTATGGTGCCGGAGCCGTTGGACTCAACTTGCAGTTTTGTCACTATGTGTTCCTGTTTGATCGATGGTGGAATCCCGCCGTCGAGGACCAGGCGATCAATCGAGCGCACCGGCTTGGCGTCAAGCAACCGGTGACAGTGACTCGCATGATGTCGATCGACACCATCGAACAAAGAATTCACGACGTACTGGAGCAAAAACGGGAACTGTTCAACACTCTATTCGCCGAAGCAGGTCAGCCGCAAAACTTAGGTCTTAGCCAACGCGAGATATTCGGCTTGTTCGGCCTGAACGCTCCGAAATACCAACCTAAGGCCGCCTGAACAGATCCATTGGGATGCCAACTCAATTCTCCGGTGCAACCGCTTGTTTCCTTGGCCATGCACCCCCTGTGCGCCCCATACCGAACCAAAAAGCCAGGATTCCGCCAATCACAATTAGGAATTGTGTAAATGACGTAAGCCGATGGAGATGCGAAATGAAAAACGCAATGCTACTGTCTTCGGTGAATGGAGCGAATCTCCATTCCGTAAAAATTCCAGCCAGCATGCCAATAACGGCACTGGCGATTCCCAGCGTGATCGACCTGCGACCAGAAAGGCTCCCACAACCAATGCCCGTGAGAACGCCAGGAAGGACGAGGGCGTAGAAACCTTGGCTGACGATAGCTTGAAAGAGAACATAACCAAGGCATGCACCAGCGATACCGCCCAAAGAACCCAAGGCAATATCGAGCAACGGCGGAGACGGGTGAACGGGGCTTTCACGCGTTTTCGGAGAAGTCTGACTCTCGCCGGTAGGTTGAGTGCTCATCGTCCGCCACCATCCTTCACTTCATGATGAATAACGCAGAATCAACGAATTGCGGACAGCGCCAAATCCCTGCGCGTCCCGCTAGCGTCGACATGCCTTGAAAGTGTAACCTTCCTGGCGTGCTGCCGATACTCCCAATCCGCGTTGCGTGTGATCTTTAGCGTGGATGACTCGGCCCGACTCTCAAGCAATTGCGGCAAGCACGCTCTGCAACTCGAAGGGTCTGAATTTTATCGCTTTGCCCTCCACGTCGTCATGAATCAACACGACGTAGCGTTCCAACCGATTGGCCGCATTCGTGTCGATCAGTTGATTCGAATCCGATGTACTCATCTGCATCAAAATCCTTAGCTCCAAATCCCGCATCGACTGCCTCGAGAGCCATCGGGTGATGGAACTGGCTGAATCGGCCCAAATCCAGACGTACATTCCGAGCGCCGGGCCATCCCGTAATAAATTGGCTAAAATGGTTTCAGGCCTAACCACGTTCTCACTGGAATCACTAAACGCAAATTCTTCTGCACGGCGCAGCTCGCGAAATCGAGACAGATTCGCTATCGCTATCAACATCGGTGGATGGTCTGCCTCGGATTGCTCGCTCCTTCGGTTAAGCTCGTCCTGTATCGTCTGCATGACCGAGTCAACGCTCCGTACGTCAGCCATTTGTGTTCGAACGTTCGAAAGAGCCAATGCCGAGATGCATCGCTTCGTCTCAACGTCCTCATTGCGAGTTCCATCCAATACGATCACTTGAAGAAGCTCGGATTCCGTCTTGCTAACGAAGCCGAATCCAGCCACAGCCCCAGCTAATAGGCTTGCAGCCATCGATTCGTCTTGTCCCACAACCATGATGTTGCGACCCGCATTCTGCGTCAACGTCTTCACCATCGGTGGGTCGATCGAGACGCTCTCTCCGAGAAAAACGGGCAACGATCCATGATCCAGTTGCATCGTCGACATAGCTAGAGAAATCTGATGAGCATCCCACACGGCGGGCTTGTGCCCCTCAAAGACAATTTGCCGGCCAAGAGGATTCGTGGTGGGGGAACGGGGTACATCGAATTTCCGTAAGGCTCGCAACCGATGGAGTTGATCGCTCTTTTCAATGTATGCCACTTGAAAACTTTGATTGCTCTCGAATCTTCCGCCACCATCGTTGTAGATTGCTTGTCCGGAATGTCGGAGTCGTTCCGCCGCTGTGTTGTCCTCGCTCAGAATCAACATCGCATCGGAACTGTCGCAATGCAATGCGATGCGCACAGCCATCTGCGACAGCGTGGTTCTCGGCAAGGAATATGCACCGCCAAGCGTTTGCGATGCGAGCACCAAATGGACTCCGAACGATCTACCTTGACGAACAATGCGGTCCATCAACATGGACGCTTGTTGAGTCAGCTTGTCGTCCTCCACAAACAACTCTTGAAACTCGTCGATGAGTACCAGGATTCTCGGCAAGGTGTGCTGCGGGTATTTCTTCGCCAGGCTGGGCAAATCCTGGATTCCCCATTGCCGGAAGGCTTCGCCCCGAGCATTCATGATGCGATCTAAATACTCCAAGACACTAACGCCGAATTCGCGTTTGCTTTCGATGCCAATGACGTCTGCGTGCGACAACGCTGCCTCAGCGTAAACCTGAAACTCAACTCCCTTTTTAAAGTCAAGCAGCACTAAACGAAGATGCTCTGGCGAATACTTAATCGCTGCACTGGTGATCATCGTATGCAACAAGGAAGATTTGCCGGATCCCGTTTTGCCCGCAATCAAAACGTGCTGGGCTGTTCCCATGCCCAACTTGAGATTCTGCACTCGCCCAGAATCGGACACACCTACGGGGATACTCAACCCATCGTAGCTATTGGCGACGTGCAGTCCTGGCTCGCTCGAAACGATACTCTCGAACGGGACAATGCGTCGACCTAAACTGCTCAGGGACTCAAGATGATGCTCAATAATCCGCTGAACCCGGTCTTCGCCCGGAGGCAGTTCTGGTTTCAACGGAAAACGCTGCAAGTCCGGGTGTGCAATTCGAATTGTCGCACCCTTGGCAGCTTGATCGTCTCGGATATTTATTTTGGAATCGGCATCGTTGCGCGACGCCGATTGGCCAGAGATACGAAGTCTCAAACCAAATTCGTCTAACTTCGAACGGTCCAAATAAGCCGGAGCAACGTACGATTCTGAAACTTGCAAAATCACACCGACTCCGCATTTCCCGCCTGACGACATGATCGAACACAAGGATTGCCACGAATACTCGTCCAGCCCTAAGGGAAAGTTGGACCAAACAATCAGGTGGTATGGAACAGCCATCGGTCCGGCCTCGCGGTTGTACGCGATCAAATTAGCAAAGCGGTCCCTCAGGCTTTGCTGGATCGTGTCCTCGACATGTCTAGCTAAGATGGCAAGTTGTTCGGCGATTTGGAGTGGTTGCGTCCAGACTCGGTGGCCCACCAACACAGGATCGATATCGGCTAATGACATTAGCCATGAGAACTGCTTACCAAGCCCTTCGGGGTCGATAATCGTGGCATGGAGCATGCCAGCATTTAGCGAAGTTTCAGCGCGGAGCAATACGTTGCGCACTATGGCATCCGAATCATTTTTGCATTCCGGGTCGGCGAATAAAATCAACGTTCCCTGACTTGAGACGTCGAAGAATACGGGCCAAGACTTAGATTTCGTTTCCGAGGGCAATCGCAATTCGCTAAGCGTTTGAGAATAACGTTCCTGTGGATCGACGTGTCCAATCCGCCACGCCAAGCAGTCATTATGGCGTGGCCAATCCCCTTGCAAAAAACACTCTGCGTTCCAGAAGGGCAATCGATCCAAGCCTGCTTGTTCGACAGCCTGCATTCGGTCGGCGGATTGCTTGCTGCCCTCAAGCCAACGATCCACAACGTGCTTCTGTGTATGCGTAAATTCTCTTTCTAGCTCGGACAGGAAGCGTTCACTTTGGACGGTCAATTGCTGTTGTTCAATGACTTGCTGATTCTTTAGTTCATCGATTCTTGGCTTAGTCGTCCGATGGATCGAATCTTGATTTTCGACTCGGATCTTGGCGCTAGACAGACGCTGATTGCGACAGTTGGAAACAAGTTTTGCGGATTCCGCGTTATAAGTCTCGACAAGCTGCATCCGCTTGTCCCGATACTCCGCATCCAAACGCAATTGCTGCGAGGCGTGCGATTGCGTGTGACGGGAAAATTCGATTTGGTAGTTGCCTTCCGCAATCCGACGTCCTTGACTAAGTATCAGGTTGGCACGGGATTCCTGGTCGACGACAGCCGGAAGCAATCGTTTCATCGTACGCGATATCATCGGGGCCGCGGCCAAGTACATGATCGATGCTGTGATCACCAAGGCAAACAGTCCAACGAGTGCAATCACTAACGGCGCCAAGTTTGCCAGGAACGTCAGCCCTGCGGCGATTAGACCAACGACCAAACCCGTGACGACAAACAAAATTCCGCCCAACCGATTGGCCAAAGGATGTGACTTGAGTCGGCCCATTTCGACAGCCAAAGCTTTCTTGGTGGCTTCCAATTCTTTGGCAATTTGCTGCAATTCGTTCATCCCGCTGACTTCTTTGGCGACGTCGGTCGACAGAGTCGACTGAAGCGACTGAAGAGACAAATTGCCGGTTCTCATCCCAATCCACTCTCGACACTCGTTTACTTGCTGCTCAATACCACGCCGCTGACTCTCAAGTTTTTCAAACGTGGAATCTCGCGATTGGCCGATGCCTCTCAAAGTTTCGTCGAGCTTACGCTTTAGCTCCGAGGTAGCCGTCTCGAATTCGGACTTGGTCTTGGCTTTGTTTTCATTAAACTCTTTTTTCAGCGCACGAGACTTCGCCTTCTCGTAATGTAAGCACTCAAGCGTCGTGCGTTCGGCCGTCGCGATCTGTTTCTCGAGCTGCTCGTCCCATTGGGTAATCGCCGACCTCCATGCTTCGGCATGGCGAGCCACCAGGGCCAATTGATTGTCGGCAAACCTCTGACTTGCTTGGCTTCGACTGCTCTCTAGAACTTGCTGATCATTTGTTCGCGATACGTTGAGTGAATCGAAGCGGTATTTCATGCCTCGGAGCATGCGAACTTGCCGTTGAAAAAGACGACTGAAGTCAATTGCCTTCATGTGGGATCCGGAACACGAGCTAGAAACATGCAATACTCTCGTCGACGAAGGCACGATGGATTTCGTGCATTATCCATTATGTGCTGTTTGTTGCGTCATAGGTTGCACTATACACCATTCGCGAGTCGTGCATTAGTCGAGTTCCTGCCAGCCGGCCTGCGGCTGGCGTCGCTAGCGCCTGAGGCGTCTAGGCGAGTGCATCTGGCTTGCGTCAACGCGGCTGATAATTTTTTTGAGCGGTGAGGCTAGCATGTACTGATTTCATAGCACCATCGATGCGTACGCGTTTCCCCGGGATCCGTATCCGGAAGGATGTCGAAATAGGACTGGCAATCGGAAACTCGCAGTTTGCCGATGGAAACGGAAATACTGAATCGATGTTCACCCAATTCCAATTCTAATCGCCGTTCGAATGCTTCGCCGATCCGAGCGTCTTGACCAAGAGACTGCCGAGTGCGCAATTCGTACCGTGATCCGAAATGATTCGATCTCTTTGAGTTTTTGCAGGCAACGTCAAACTTCAGGCAATTGCCAGGAAGGGATTCGATGGCGGAAGACCAATGGCCATTGCCCGACAACCCAATTCCCAACAAAACCTCAGAGCGGTTGTGGCCAATTCGTTCGCTCACGACTTGCTGCATGGGAGGACTGGTTGGCCAAGGAGTTCCATGCGAGCCTTCGATCGATTGAAGCACGGTTTGGATTCCTGCTGAAAGCTCCTCCAAGCCGTCTGACCTGCCGATGGCATGTCCAAGCCTGTCTTCGACGCGGTAAAAGCAGACCGAAAGAAGACCTGATTGAAGTGAAGCGACCGTTTCCACTATTTGCTGACTTCGCTCACCATCCGGTACTTCAAAAACGCTTCAAGGAATCCCTGAATATCACCGGCCAAGACGACATGAAAATTTCCAACTTGGTGCCCTGTTCGCGAATCCTTGACGCGTTGATCCGGGTGGAGGAAGTAATTTCGGATCTGAGAACCAAATCCAGTGATGGACTTGTTCTGATATTTAGCCAGTTGTTCCGCTTCACGTTTTTGTTCTTCGATGCGAGCGAGTCGCGCGCGCAGCATTTTCCAAGCCTGGGATCGATTTTTGTGTTGGCTTCGATCGCTCTGACATTGAACCACGCTGCCGGTTGGAATGTGTGTCAGCCGGATGGCAGAGCTGGTCTTGTTGACGTGTTGTCCGCCAGCCCCAGAAGCCCGATACACGTCCTCGCGCACGTCCTTTTCGTTGATCTCGATCTCGACCGAATCGCTCACTTCCGGCGAAACATCGACCGCTGCAAAGCTGGTTTGGCGTTTGCCCTCGGCATTGTAAGGACTAATTCGAACCAAGCGATGGATTCCTTCTTCGCCTTTTAAGTATCCGTACGCGGAAGGGCCGCGAATGATTACGGTCGCTTGCGTGATGCCAGCCCCCTCGTTGTCGCATCGGTCCACGAGCTCGGCCGTGTATCCAGATTTGTTGGCCCACGCGATGTACATTCCCAGAAGCATTTCCGCCCAATCGTTGGCATCCAGCCCCCCTTCGCGAGCATGCACCGAAAGAATGGCTCCGCATTCGTCCATGGGACCGTTGAGAAGTGCCTTAAGTTCAAGCTGTTCGATGGAGGCCTCCAGCTTGGCCACTTCCGGTTCGACTTCGTCGACCAGGGATGGCTCGTCATCGATCATTCCGGCCAATTCCGACAAATCGTCGCAAGATTGGGTGGCTTGACGTAACGGCTCCACGACTGCCCGCAAGTTTTTGAGCTCGAGAACAATTTCCTGGGCCTTGTCTGGGTTGTCCCAGAACTGAGGTGCGGCCATCAACTGTTCCCGCTTTTCTATTTCCGTAACTTTATTGGCGTAGTCAAAGACCGTCTCGCAAAGGGGCTAGTCGAGCACGTACAGAATCGATGCGATTGAGAAGATTGCTATCACTCATTGAGCTGGGAATCGAAAAAGGAAGGGTGAATAACTCTCGGAAAGAACCGGAATCCTTCATTTTGCGATGGCTCGAAAAATGAGTTCACGCGTGGGTGGGTTCATGCCGATAGTAACGATTGTAGCATATTTAGCGATTTATGGTCCACGGTGACGTTATGCAAATACAATCCTCGCGTTTCGGGAAAATAGAAATCAACCACTCCGACATGCTGCTCATGCCGCATGGTTTGATTGGATTTGAAACATGCCGGCACTGGGTTTTGCTTTCGAGTCAGGACAACGAGGAGGTAGCTTGGCTCCAATCGGTGGCGCTCGCCAACGTTGCCTTGCCTGTGGTAAGCCCTCGTCGCTTCCTCCCCGACTATCGAGCCCACGTTCATCGTCGAGATTTGCAACTGTTGCACTTGCACAACGAAGATCAAATCTACGTTTTGAGCGTTGTCAGCAAGAGCGGCGTCACGTTAACAGCGAATCTCAAGAGCCCAATCCTACTCAACGCCTCTCGTCACCTAGCAATTCAAGTGGTCGTGACGGACGATCAACCGCTGGCGTTGCCGCTGGGATTGACCGACGCGGTTGCAATTCGTCGGGCGGCCTAAGCCCGTCCCAGCGTTGACAACCAAGTAGAGCAATTGTCCCAATTGCTCCGCACCTGCCCCAACTATCGATTCAAGATCCAGATGGCTGCGGCTGAGGATGCTGTCTAGCCATGCTTTGGAATAGGTCGTATCTGGCTTTCATTTCCACGAGGCTATCGCCTCCGAATTTATCGACTAGAGCACAAGCGATTTCAAAGGCAACCACATGCTCGACGATGATGGCGGCTGCGGAGATGGCGCACACGTCGCTTCGTTCGTAGCTCGCTCGGTGCGGTTGCTTGTCCTGCATGCGTATCGAATCTAGCGGTTTTCGAAGCGTGCTGATGGGTTTCTTGGCTGCACGCAGGATCAAAGGCTGGCCGTTGGTCATTCCCCCCTCTAGTCCTCCCGCGTTGTTCGTGGGTCGCACGTACCCGAGGTTTGGCAAGTGAGCTTGGGTAGGATCATGATGAATGGGATCATGGACTTTCGAACCTCGGGTCCTAGCGGCTTCGAACCCCATCCCAATTTCAACACCTTTGATCGCTTGGACTGCCATGACAGCTTGCCCAAGCTTACCATCTAGCTTGCGGTCCCATTGGGCGTGTGTCCCAAGTCCAAATGGGAGTCCATCCACACGCACCTCGATAATGCCACCGACGGTGTCCCCCTCGTCCGCCATTTGATCGATGTAGCGTTCCATCTCCGTGTCGCGTTCAGGATCAATCGAATAAACACTGCTGGTTTCTCGCAACGCACGCAATTGTTCGACAGAAAACCCCTCGGTTTTGCCTCGGCCTATGATCAATTCTCCAATCTCAAGAACATATCCGATCGTTTCGATTCCGAATTCTGAAAGCAGTTGCCTGGCTAAAGCTCCCGCCGCTACTCGAGCTGCAGTCTCGCGTGCGCTGGACCGCTCAAGAACGCCTCGAATGGACCCAAGATACTTCATGGCACCAGTGAGATCTGCATGGCCAGGACGAGGGCGTTCCAGCTCCTTGAGCCGTTCCAGTTTGTAGTCATTGTTGGAAACTTGAAGCGTGATTGGCGAACCCAGGGTGGTCGATTGCCATACTCCGGTAAGGATTTCAACGGTATCTTGCTCAAGCTTTTGCCTGCCGCCACGTCCATATCCACCTTGCCGCAGGTGCAACTCGTGATTGATTTTGGTCTCGTCGATCGTGAGACCAGCCGGAAAACCATCGATCAGAGCGAGCAGGGCTTTTCCATGCGATTCGCCAGCGGTCCAATATCGAAGCATAAAAGTGATCGTACGAATTCTTGCCTACTACCTTGTTGCAACACAGAACTTATTCTAGTTGTAGAAGTCGTCCAGCCAAGCGGGCTAAGTACCGCATACTTGAAAGCCACTGCCAAATGAACTCTCCGCAAATCCCCTTAGCACACAATAAGCACGTCGGTTATTGCACGAATGTTCATCCTGGGCCCGATTTAACAACACTGCGAAAGAATTTGACGGAATATTGCATTCCCATTCGGGAAATCGTCGCACCTCAGGCCAAATTGGGTGTCGGGCTTTGGTTTTCGGAATCAAGTGCAACGGAAGCATTGCAGGGCTTCAATTTAGCTTTGCTCAAGGAACAACTCGAAGAGGGTGGTCTCGTTCCTTTCACTCTCAATGGCTTCCCTCAAGGCGATTTTCATAGCCAAGTCGTAAAACATCGAGTCTATCGTCCCACCTGGTGGCAACCCGAAAGGAAAGACTATACGCTCGACCTCATTCGTGTGCTGGATGCGTTGTTACCTGCAGGCATGGTAGGTTCGATCTCCACTCTGCCCATCGCTTGGAACGAACCTGCGCCAACTGCGGAGCAGCTTTCGCAAGCTGCCAAGAATTTGTTGCATGTGGCGAAATCACTGCACCAGCTCCAACAAACGACCGGGCGAGAAATCGTCATCGCGATCGAACCGGAACCCGGTTGCTACCTGACCGATAGCCACACATTCAGGGAGTTCTATGAGAATTATCTATCCACTCCATTCTTGTCTAGCAGCGAATCAGAGATGGCTCACAGGTACCTGACTCTGTGTCACGACGTTTGCCATGCCGCCGTCATGTTTGAAGATCAGCCTAGCGAGTTGCGAAAGCTGGCCTCCGACGGCATACGAATCGGCAAAGTGCAGGTTTCCTCAGCCATTGAAGTGGATTGGTCGAAGATGAACGATTCGACAAAAAAGCTCGCGATCGATCAATTGGCTTGCTTCGCAGAGGATCGTTATCTCCACCAAACGACTAAACAAGACTCACCCGCAGACCCTGTCCGAATGGTCCAGGATCTAGGTGAGGCGTTGGTCGGAATTCCCGCCCTAGGGCCCTTGGGGCGATGGCGAGTTCATTTTCACGTCCCTATATTCTTGAAGTCCTTCGGTCTGTTACAATCCACACAAGACGAAATTGCAACCTTGCTTCGCATCCTCGATAACAGCAATTCGTCCTTGCCTGATTTCACAGTCACTGATTTCACAGTCACTGATTTCACAGTCCCTGATTTCACAGGACATTACGAAATTGAGACTTACGCTTGGGGAGTTCTTCCGAAAGAGATGAGGGATGCGGGACTGGTTGCTGGAATTTCGCAAGAGCTACAGTGGTTTCGAAAAATGCTTAACGCTTAGGTAACGATTTATTGGGTCGATGGGCGCGAGTTAGACATTTCGCTCACTACGATTGAAGGTTGTCTGCGATGCAAGAGAGCCAAGATAGTTCACGTTTTTTTTCCGAAGAGCATGCGATTCGGACTGACGAAGTCCTTTCCGCACCCGAGATCCTTTTGCCATTGCTTTTTGACAGCGACGATTCTGATTTCGTCGTCTATACCTGTGACCTCAATCGGCGTTTTAGGTATTTGAGCAATTCGGCGATCAGGGTATTCAAAATGGACCCTGCCAAATGGTACAAGCGAAACTATCTCTTAGCGTTGACCGATAACCCGTGTAATGACATCCTGAAAAACAGCATCGACGCAATGTTGGAACCCGGTGTAATTCAAAAGCTTCATTGCGAGATTTATAGTGATGGAGGGGGAACGATTCGAATTGAAATTCGCAGACGATTGGTGGTTGTAGACGGGTATCCCGTCGGCGTGATCGGTGTGGCCAAGCGAGCCGAAATGTTGCCGGTACCTTTGCAACGCTTCGACGAAGCCCATCATTCGTTTCAGAAATTGACGGTTCCGGAACGAGAAGTCATCGACATGGTTGTGGGTGGGGAAATGAACAAGAAAATCGCAAAGCAGCTTGGAATAGCGTTGCGAACGGTCGAGTCGCGACGTTCGCGTGCCATGTCCAAACTGGGAGTAAAGACCGTTCAGGACCTTGTGAGACTATGGCAAAAGCACAATTCTGTCCAAGGCTAACTTAATTGCCCGCCTTCTTTTCCTGCTTGCGGGTTTTTCTCCATTCTTCGATGCGTTTCGTTCGAGATTCCTCGTCGTCCCTGGGACGAAATACAGAACCGCTCATGTAGCCAGTGAGTGCGTGCGGTACGAGTGTCGGGAAAGCAATTTTTGGATCATCACCAGATATTCTCATGGCCGCCAACAACGCTGCATCACGACGTTGAATTGTTCGGACGAAATCCACTCGATCATCCACGGCGCATTCCGTTTTGTCATCGAGCCATTTTTCAATCACCGCCAAATCACTTTGGTTACCAAGTTTGTAGAGCGCTTGCATTGCGATCAAGAACGCGAATTCCTGTTCCAGTTCCAAGTCGGAACCAAGTAATCGGATTGCCAAATCATGGGCAACGGGCATGTCTCTTTCCATGGCAAATAAGAGGCATCCGAGTATTTCGTCCTTGATCTTCAAAGCCCAAGAATTGAACATCGGCTCAAGGCACTTGCGAAATCGGGCATCGATCAACAGAGTCGAAAACTCAAAGTACTTGAACGATCGCAAACAAATACGATCCAAGTCTGTATCGTATGCATCCTCCGACGCCGCAACGCAATACATTAAAGCCACGGCGGCATTCGCCCCCGGAGGCTTCAAAAGTCCAAAGGACTCACCGATGATCGACGAAATCCGCTTCGCGTGATCATACGCTGACTCTTTGGATTCCATTTCGAATTCAACTAGTTCTGGAAACTGCTCCAAAAGAAAAAGGAATATTTCCTTTGCGCCCCGAGATTCTCCTGCGTACCGCGAGAACGATCTCCAACCTTCGAATCCAAAAGTTTGTTTGGGATCTCGTGAACGTTTGAAATTCCGAATTTGATTCTGCAACCGTTCCGCCTTAAAGCGTGCAATGATCGAGCCCAATCGCACTCGAGCTTCCGCATCGGTCGAACGTTCCGCTTCCAACTGCAAAAGGGGCAGTTGCTTTTCATCGAATTCGAACGTCAACTTTTCAGTCGCCGCCTCTCGAACTAAAAATTGAGGGCTCGCAAGATCTGCAACCAAATGTTTCAATCGTTCCGTTTTTTCGCCTAGGGAGTCGGCTCTTGCCGTCGCTGGTGCTGCTGTTGCCGATAGTGCTGCTGGCTCCTGGGTTGAATTCGAGTCTTGGGGAGCACCATGCAAATTGGAGGTTCCCAATAAGCATAGGATCGCAATCTCAGATGCAAACGCAACGCAAATAAGTGTGGAAGCCTGAGTTTGGCGGGACTTGTTTTCGGTCATGACTGGGCGAAAGGAATTCATATGGTGGCCATCTCTTCGTTATGCCAAGCACATTTTAACATCTTGCGTCCTATTGCGGCCCAAAGTCTCCGAAAAACTCCTTGATGTAGCGGCGAGCTGCGGCTAAGCTTTACGTGTTCAGGGATTTGCGGCCGCTTGCAGCCTCACTGCTAAATAGCCACTGACGTTCCAGATCAAACACATCCGGGTACTGTGCGACCCCGTTGGCGTTTGCTTCTGACTTCAGCGACCACGACGAATCGTCTTTCCGACGCGTCGATGCATTGAGCTGTCTTGAAGGTCGCCGTTCTGAAGTTTCAATCTCAACTGTGCAAATGGTTTTTCAGCTCATGGAAAATGCAACCATCGTGGAAAAGCGATCTAACTCGTCTGCAGAAACTCAGCCCAATGGCAGCACGCCCGCACCGAAAAGGGCTGGTGTCGGAACGATCAGCGTTCACGCGGGCGAAGCGCGACACAAACCCAACGACGCAATTACCGATTCCATTTGCTGTAGCAGCACCTTCACGTTCGAATCGACCCAAAGCATTCTGGACTACATCCAGCTCAAGCAAGACCGCGAAGAATACGGCCGCTACGGGAACCCCAATGAAAAAGTGGTCGAACGAAAGTTAGCCGCACTGGACGGTTCCGAAGATGCCATCCTTTATTCCAGCGGTATGGCGGCCATCGTCGGCCTGCTGATGGCCAAACTGAACGCCGGTGATGAGATTATCTTCTTTGACCAATGCTATCACCGTAGCCGCGAATTCTGTTCCAAGCATTTAGCGCGTTTCGGTGTCGTTACTCACCAAGTGAAAACAGGCGATTTCGATGCCATGGAGGCAGCCATCAATGAACGGACTAAATTGATCGTTAGCGAGTCACCCACCAATCCGCACTTGACCGTTATTGACCTCGAACAGTTCGTGGCTTTGGGTAAGGCGCATCAAGTGGAGACGCTCATCGATGCCACTTTGGCGACCCCGTTCAATACCCGCCCTATCGACTACGGCGTGGATTACGTTTGGCATTCGGCAACCAAATACATGGGCGGACACAATGATCTATTGGCAGGCGTTATCTGCGGATCCAAAGAAAAACTCGAACCGGTTCGCAAGTTGCGCGGTATTTTGGGCGCAATCAACTCTCCTCACAATATGTACCTATTGGAACGGGGACTCAAAACGTTTGCTTTGCGAATGGAACGTCACAACGAAAACGGCCAACGCATCGCCGAGTTCCTTCATAATCATCCGCGTATCGAACGGGTCTTTTATCCTGGACTCCCATCGCATCCAAGTTATGAAATCGCTAAACGC
>JBEBHM010001290.1:0-1618 GCA_040080875.1 Pirellula sp. | reverse complement strand
CACTAACACATTGGACCAATGCGACCTTTCCAGTTCCTCGGGCGCGAGATGGCCACTCTCTAACATTTGATTTGCGACGGTATGATCCCGAGTTATCAGTTTTAGCTCGCCATTCTGCAAAAGATAACAACGCGTATCGCCAGCATGAACAATAAAAATACGCGGCCACGCTACATAAGCCAGCGTTAACGTTGTGCCCATTCCCTCGAAACGATCGTCTGACTTCGATCGTTCCTCGATCGCTCGATGAGCATTCGTTAGCATGCTCTTAAGATCCTCTGCAAAAGAATCCTCGTTAGATGGCTCCATTTGTAGTAATCCGCGAGTGCTGTTGAGAATAGCATTGGCACAGTACTGAACAGCAAACTTGCTCGCTTCGCTGCCGCTGCGATGTCCCCCCATGCCGTCGGCGACCACAAACAAATGCCCCAAAGATCCGCCGACGAGCCTGGCCCCATGATCGAATTCCATGGATCCAGATCTAACCGTCATGCTGCGAGTTAGTTCAGCTACCAGAAACTGATCTTGGTTGTCAGCTCGCAAATTGCCAGTGTCCGTAATTCCGCCCGACTGAACTTCAATTGGTTTCATGATAAATCACGTAGCTGAATATTCCGACACCTGGAAAATCACTCGAACTACGTTCTATGGTAACAGAAGCGAACTGGCTTCGTGATAATTCGCTGTGCATTTCGTATTTAGTCGCACGGGTCGGATTGATAGTGGGAGTGATTCCTACGCCGCGCGTCGGAAATCCGCTTGGCCCATGTTATCCCCGTCCATCGGCAAAGTACCATCGTCCGACTTGATCAGTTTCGACATGATGAACCGAGCCGCAGCATTGCTTGCACCGGGCTTGGCGAATTGGTTGGCGAGCGCATTCAGGTTTCGACGCTGCGTCATGCGATACTCCGCATCTCCCAGAAGTCTAGACATTTCCTTCGTAACGTCCTCAATGGATCGCATTGCCGACTTCGAATTGAGCTTTCCATGCGAAAGAAACTCTGGCAAAACCTGTTGGTCAGCAATGAGATTAGGTAACGACATTCTCTTGCTTAGCCATGGCATAAGTCGTTTGACTGAGATGGTACATGACTGCGGCGGGTTTGCCTCTTGCCATCAACTCCAGTGAAACCGAACCGCTCTTCATTAACGAGCAATCGCTTAACTCGATAATCTCGCTCGTCTTGCCCGCAAAAATATGTATCGGCAACTTTGCATCGGAGGCCTTCAATAGCGAACGGCACCATAACGCGTGCGAGTCTTTGATCGCTGCGACTAGGAACTGTGTTTGCGGATACTTCACGGCTAGCTTGCGAATCACTTCCAATTGCAACGGCCAAATGTTGTGTACCTCGTGGTCTCGCGAGCCTGGTAACACTGCCACTTGAAGTGTTTTGTTGTCGCGCCATTTCTCAACAAAACGAACATCCAAAACCTGTTGGGCAACCGCATCAAAGAACGGATGCCCGACATAATGAGCATCCACGTTTCGTTTTTGGAACCACGGCGTCTCGAACGGAAGATTGCAGAGCACGTGGTCGACATAGCGTCGCATTTTCTTCACTCGCCAACCACCCCAAGCCCACAACTGGGGTGGCAAATAGTAAAAGACAGG
>JBEBHM010001289.1:0-1619 GCA_040080875.1 Pirellula sp. | reverse complement strand
CGGTGACGACGCCCGTGTTGGCATCGATGGCGAATCTGCCGCCGTCGTTGTTCTGCAGCGAATAAGTGATCGTGTTGGTCGTCGCATCCGCGTCGGATGCCGACGCGGTGATACCAACCGCGGTGCCAATCGAAGCGTTCTCCGCGACCGAGTTGCCAGTCGCATTCGAGTCCGTGACGGTTCCAACATCGAACTCATCGAGATCATTGATGTTGATGGTAAAGACAGTATCGGCAGTCGAGCCGTCTGCCGAGGTGGCTCGAACCGTGATGTTGTGCGAAGCAGCGGCTTCGCGGTTTAGCAACGTTCCATTGGCAACGGTAACGATCCCTGTATTTGCGTCGATGGCAAATCGTCCGCCTGCGTCGCTGAACAGCGAATAAGTTACCGTGTTCGTTGTGGCGTCGGAATCACTGGCGGTTGCGGTAATTCCAACGGTTGTGCCGTTCGATGCGTTTTCGTTGACAGCGTTGGCTGTTCCGTTGGAGTCCGTTGGGGTGCTGACGTCGAATTCATCGACGTCCGTAAGATTGATGGTGAAGGCTTGATCGGTATAAGAGCCGTCGGCTGAGGTGGCTCGAACGGTGATGTTGCGCGAGGCGCCAAGTGTTTCGCGGTTCAGAGCGGCAGCGACTGTGACAACACCGGTGTTAGCATCGATGGCAAAATTCCCACCGTCGGAGCTTTGCAAGCTGTAGGTGATGGTGTTGGTGGTCGCGTCCGCGTCGGATGCCGTCGCGGTGATACCGACCGCGGTGCCAATCGAAGCATTTTCAGCAACCGAGTTGGCCGTAGCATTCGAATCTGTTACGGATCCGACGTCGAATTCGTCGACGTCGGTGATCGTGACGCTGATCGCTTGGGTGTCGGTTAAAGTGCCGTCAGAGGCTTGCACCGTTACTTCGTAGACACCATTGGAATCGGCATCGGTATGCGATTCGCGGTTACGGCCTGAGACAAAGGTCAAGACGCCAGATGAGCTGCCAATCGAAAAAAGGCTTGCGTCGGCGCCGCTGATTGAATACGTAATTGTCGGGCCTGGCAAATCAGCATCGCTGGCAACGACGGTGGTTACTGCGGTTGAGTTTTCGGCAATATTGATACTCGCCGTGACTCCGCCACCATTACTGCTAATCACGGGATTGTTATCGTTGAGGGGTGTGATGGTTAAATTGAAAGTCCCCGTGGATGTCGAGCCAACTCCATCGTCGACGCTGAATGCAAAGCTGTCGCTGCTGGTTTCAGTGCCATTGTGGTCGTAGGTGATTAATCCACCGTCGATGTCGGCTTGAGTAAACGTGCTACTAACGCCGAGTGCTGAACCGCTTTTACGCAAAGTCCCGTTGGCTGTGGCTGTTGTAATCGTGTATACGAGTTGGCTGGCCGTGTTATCGAGATCGGAAGTTAGCAGGAAAGTGTTGGCAATTGTATTGCCAGTTGAATTCTCGGCCACCGTTTTGGTACTGTTCGTTGCAATGAATTGCTCGTCATTGACAGCAGTGATGCTAACGATGGTACTTCCGGTCGCGGTCAATGCTCCGCCAGTTCCTTGGGCACCGCTGTTGTTGTCGTTGAAGGTCCAGTTGATCTGAGCGCTAGCAGGTGGCGTGTCGCTGCTG
>JBEBHM010000524.1:0-6296 GCA_040080875.1 Pirellula sp. | reverse complement strand
TGATCGGCATGACGCCGGACTGGTTGATCTTTAAAGGCAAGAACTGCTTGGTACCACCAAACACACGACGTCCGCGAACGTGCTTGGCGCTCTGCATCTGAATTCGGCGCTGTGCCATCGTAATGAACACCACTGCAAAGACCACCCCTACAAACAGGAAGGCCAATACGATCAACACGTCAGGACCGATCTTGTTGTTGGACATACCGCTCAACGTGTCGGACATATTCTGGCGCAAGTCCCAAAGGGCTTTGGGCATCTGAGCGAGAATGCCCGCCATGATCAAGAGCGACACGCCGTTGCCGATTCCATACTCGTCGATCTGCTCTCCCAGCCACATCAAGAACATCGAACCCGCCGTCATGATCATGACGGTGGTGACAACCCAACCAAACGACAGCGTACTTCCGCTGGATGAAAAGAACACTTTGGAAAGCGGGGATGTTGGGTCCGCCATGATGCTGAATCGCAGGTAGGCCCAACTTTGAATGATGCAGATAAAGAGCGTCAAATAACGCGTATACTCGTTAATCTTTTTTCGCCCGACTGCTCCTTCTTTGCGAAGCTGCTCGATCGGTGCCCAAACCGTTCCTAACAATTGAAAGATGATCGAGGCCGAAATGTATGGGGCAATGCCCAATCCAAAAATCGTCAGCGTCCGGAGATCGGTCGCCGAGAAAACGGCCACCTTGTCCAAAAACGATTTCATTTCACCAGAGTATCCGAGATTCCCACTCGTCAGCACCGGCAATCGAACGTGATACCCAATTCGATAAACCGCCAACAAAAATAGCGTCAGAAAAATCTTCTGTCGCAATTCGGGGATTGAGAATACTATCCTAAGCTTTTCAAACATGTCGTCATGTTCCTGAAGTGGGAGTTGAAGGCCAATCGCCTCCACTAACGCATATGGCCGACGCTGAACTTCAACGTCGGCCACACCATTGTTTCGGATAAATCAAGTTACTGCTAGTGCTGCTTCACGGCTTAATTGAGGGGATTCGTGTAGAACGCTTGTCCCAATCAAGTCCAGAGCAATTGGGACAATTGCTCTACTCTTGTCGCCGCTCAGCTGTTGGCCTTGAGTGCGGCGACGCGTTCGTCAGGCGTTCGCTTGGCAGCGATCACGTCGACCGTGCCACCCGCCTTGGTAATTTTTTCCTTGGCCGATTCGCTGATGCGAGTCACGGTAAACTTCAATTTCTTGGTCAATTCACCATCGCCGAGGATTTTGATCTCGTCGCAGCGCACCTTGACCAACCCCTTGTCGCGAAGGCTCGTTGGAGTGACTTCCTCGCCAGCCGAAAAGGCCGCATCGATGACACCCAAGTTGACTCCGAAAACAGTGACGGCCCATCGATTGTTGAACCCCCGCTTGGGGATCCTGCGAACCATGGGCATGTCCCCACCGTTGAAAATCGGGTGGCGAGAATAACCGCTTCGGGATTTGTGACCGTTGTGGCCCCGGGCAGACGTCTTACCCGTCTTGCTACCGATTCCACGACCAACCCGCCGTCTAGCACGGTTGGTGACAATTTCCTTGTTGACTTCTTCTAAATTCATGACAGTTTTACGCCTCGGAGCCGTTCGACATCTTCTCGTGTTCTCAATTGCGACAAAGCGTCAAACGTCGCTTTGATCAATACAGTCGGGTTGTTTGAGCGGAAGCTCTTGGTCAATATGTCTTGGATTCCGACCGCCTCGCATACTGCTCGCACGGCCTGTCCTGCGATGATACCGGTACCTGGGCTCGCGGGCATCAATAGCACGTGGGCCGCACCAAAACGGCCGGATACCGTATGAGGAATCGTACCATTGATCAACGGGATCTTGATCATGGAACGGTTTGCACCCTTTTGTGCCTTCGAAACCGAAGGGGGGACCTCATTGGCTTTGCCGTATCCGTATCCGACGCTCCCCTTGCCGTCTCCAACGACCACCAGGGCAGCAAAGCTGAAACGGCGTCCACCCTTGACCACGGCAGCGCATCGTTTGATTTTCAAAACACGATCGATTAGATCGCTCTGACCAGCACTTGCATTCGCTTGATTTGCCACTCTATCGATCGCTCCCAATTAGAATTCTAAACCTGCTTCACGGCAAGCGTCTGCAAACGCAGCCACGCGACCGTGATACTTGCACGAACCTCGGTCAAAACACACTTGCTTGATTCCAGCCTGAATCGCACGGTCGGCTAAGATCTTGCCAAGCTTCTTTGCAGCTTCGCAATTCCCGCCGTAACCAACTTGCGATCTCAAATCCTTGTCCTTGGACGTCACCGCGACAAGCGTCTTGCCAGCAGTGTCGTCAATGACTTGGCAGGTGAAATTCTGCAGCGAACGGCAAATGCTCAAACGAGGACGCTCCGCAGTTCCTCGAACACGCTTGCGCACTCGAAAAGCACGTCGCTCGCGCTGACCATCGACTATTTTTCGAATATCCACAACTAACCTCGATAACTTTGATCCGAAATGGCCGTCGCTTTCGCAAAACGGCTCTGATCTCTTTGATTTGTATTCCCGTCGAATTCGTCGAATTCGACAACTAGGTTGCACTCTTGCCAGGCTTGAGCTTGATGACTTCACCAACGTACCGAACGCCCTTGCCCTTGTAGGGTTCAGGCTTTCGAAGCGATCGAATATACGCCGCAAACTGACCCACGGCCTGCTTGTCGCAACCCTTGATATTGATGTGCGTTTGGTCAGGGCAAACGACGTCCAACCCCTCCGGAATCGGCAACTGCAATTCGTTGGCATAGCCAACACGCAGATTCAACATCTTGCCCTTGACATTGGCCAAATAGCCGACGCCGATGACCTCTAGTTTTTTCTCGTATCCATTCTTGACACCCAAGACCATATTATTGATCAGGGCCCGCGTCAGTCCATGATAGGCACGCGTCTCTCGCTCGTCATTCTTTCGAGTGACGCTCACGGTTTTGCCGTCGCCCATCACCTCGACCGATACTTCGTCACGATGCGTATACGAAAGCTTGCCCTTGGGGCCTTCGACCTGAACGGTCTTTTCCGCAATAGAGACTTTTACGCCATCTACGATCGGAATCGGATTCTTACCTACACGAGACATAGTTGTTTGTTAACTCACTTGTTGGAATGTATTGGACAAGCGCCGTGGCTTGCAGTCTTCCGAATCACCATTTTGTGGATTGCAATCTTTAGCAAATCTCGCAGAGGACTTCCCCGCCAAGCTTTTGTTGCCGAGCTTCACGATCGCTAACGACTCCCTTGGAAGTGCTCACGATCGAAATACCAAGACCGTTTAGGACCGGCTTGAGTTCGGCGCATTTCGCATAAACGCGACGTCCAGGCTTGCTAACGCGACGAACCGACTGAATTACTTTTTCCCCGTTGGGACCATACTTCAGTTCGATACGAAGCATCTTCACAGGCTGGGCTTCGACTTCCGCAAAGTCCCAAATATAGCCTTCTCGCTTCAAAACATCCGCAACGCCAATGCGCAATCGGGAGAGCGGAACATCTACGAACGGTCGTTCGATTCGAACGGCGTTTCGGATGCGAGTCAACATATCGGAAATTGGGTCATGAATCATAATGTGGTTCCCCCGAATCCTTACCAGCTTGCCTTACGAACACCGGGAATCAGCCCCTTGTCTGCCAGCTGCCGAAAGCAAATTCGACAGATACCAAACTTGCGATACACCGCACGTGGGCGACCACACAACTTACAACGGTTCTCTCGGCGAGTTGAAAATTTTGGCTCGCGATTGGCTTTTGCAATTTTGCTTTTGCTGGCCACAGGTTGTTTCCGGTTACATTAGGGAATAAAGGTAAGTAAATTCTTTTTTGGGGCTGGCCGAAGCCAACCCAATTGGCTGAAACCTGAATTCCAGATTTCATGGTGTACCCTTGCTTTCGCTCGGGCATGTTGTCAACCCACCGCTGTCGCAGCGGGACAATATTCGACTAAGCGGTCTTCTTGACCTTCGGTGCTCGGAATGGCATTCCAAACATCTCCAGCAATCGTCTCGCGTGTTCGTTGTCGTGTGCGGTCGTCACGATCGCAATGTTCATACCTTGCGGTCTCGCGTATTTGTCCGGATTCAATTCAGGAAACACCAACCATTCCGACAATCCCATCGAATAGTTGCCATGTCCGTCAAATGCCGTTCGACTCACTCCGCGAAAGTCGCGAACTCGAGGCAAGACAATACTGATCAGTCGATCCAAAAATTCGTACATGCGTTCGCGTCTGAGCGTTACTTTGCATCCGATCGCGACTCCTTCGCGAAGCTTAAAGCCTGCGATCGAATTGCGAGCCAACGTCAAGACAGCCTTCTGTCCGGAGATGTCCGCCATGGCCTCTGCCGCAAGCTCAAGATACTTCTTGTCTTGCATGGCTTCGCCCACGCCCATGTTGATCGAAATTTTCTCAATCTTGGGAATCGCAAATACGTTCGCAATCTCAAGCTCTTTTTGCAGAGCTGGTCGAATCGTTTCGAGGTAATGCTGTTGGAGTCGAGGGGCCATTTTAGTTTGCTTGGTTGATTCGCTAATATTTGTCTACGGTCTAGATCACGCTTCGCAGGAGCGTCGCCGTCCCACTGCAATGATCGTTCGTTTTGTTTCCACGCTGATAAGGATCAACGTCGATTTATTTCTTTGTTGCATGCATGGCTCGAGCAGGAGAAACCACGCCGATGGTCGTTCCGCTCTTCTTGCTATATCGTTCTTTGCTTCCGTCGGCCAAGAAGCGAACACCGATTCGGGTTGGCTTGCCTGTCGTGGGACAGACGAGCATCACTTTGGAGGCGTCGATAAACACTTCCTTGGAGAGACGCCCCCCTTGGGGATTTCGTTGCGAACGCTTCACGTGCTTATAAACACGATTGAGCCCTTCCACCACGACCTTGCGATTGGTTCGGTCGACGCGAAGGATTTTTCCACGTTGGCCTTTGTCTTTGCCCGAGATCACTTCTACGGTATCGTTCACTTTGATCAACATCTAAACCACCTCACTCGCCAACGAGACGATCTTGGTAAAACTCTTTTCCCGCAATTCTCTTGCAACCGCGCCGAAAATGCGAGTTCCACGGGGATTATCATCTTTGTCTACCAGCACGACCGCATTGGAATCGAATCGCACATAGCTTCCGTCAGCACGTCGCGTGGACTGCGAAACACGCACGATCACGCCTCGTACCACCGCTTTCTTTTTGACTTCGCTACCAGGAATCACACTCTTGACCGAGCAGATAATGACATCGCCTAGTCCGGCGTAACGGCGACGCGTTCCACCCAACACCTTGATGCACATCACCTCGCGTGCTCCGGTGTTGTCGGCTACCTGAAGTCGACTTTCTTGCTGAATCATGATGGGCTATGTTTCAATAACGATTGGAAAATTGGTTGTGTGTTGTTGGTTCGCAGTTTGCAACTCAGGACTCGCCGTCATTGAGTGGCTGCGGTCTCGTTTGGTCGACCGCGTTAAGTGGCCGATGCAGCCGAGTCGGCTCGCAAACTGGCCACGTCGATCTCACGGTTCTTTTCGACCACGCGGATCAACCGCCATCGCTTTAGCTTGGACAGCGGACGCGACTCCTCAATTTCGACTTTGTCTCCCATGTGCGACTCGTTGTTTTCGTCATGCACATGGCAAACCGTCTTCTTGCGGATAATCTTTAAGTAGCGCGGGTGGCGAACCAATCGCTCGATTTCAACGCGGCGTGTCTTGGCAGCTTTATCACCGGTAACGACACCGACCAGGATTCGACGTGGCATAGTAAAACTTTGATATCAAAACGATTGGGTGTGGATTGGACAGAACCAAGCTTACGCTTTCTTGGCTCGCTCTGCTTTCGTGGCTCGTTCGGTCTGCAACGTGCGAACACGAGCGATCAAGCGTCGATTGAGCTTTTTTTGGCTCGGAACGTCCACTCGGTCAGTCTGTGATTGCAGTCTCAATCGGAACATATTTTCAGCCGCTTCGACAGCCGTCAGATCCAATTGTTCGTCGCTCATTTCGCGAAGTTCAGAGACTTTCATTTTCGATCGATTGCTCGGTTATTGCACTTGGTTTAGTAATGTTTAAGCCGGACGACGACGTATCAGTCGTACGGGAATCGGCATCTTGGCAGCCAAGCGCGCAAAGCACACTTTGGCTTGCTGTTCAGTCACGCCGCTCAGTTCGTAAAGAACCGTGCCAGGCTTGACCACCGCAACCCAGTATTCCGGCTCCCCCTTGCCCTTGCCCATTCGGGTTTCCAAAGGCTTGGAAGAGACTGGCTTATCTGGAAAAATTCGTATGTAAAGTCGACC
>JBEBHM010000523.1:0-6304 GCA_040080875.1 Pirellula sp. | reverse complement strand
TTCTATCGCTATTTCGTTGAAACTCTCAAGCGACTCTAGAACCACTTGTATTCGTTGAGCCTGAGGGCGCTAGCCGAGCCACGTTGCAAAAAATCGGCTAGCGCCTCTCAGGCTCATTGAGTGGAAATGCACTGGGATACAAAGCTGTACAACCTCGATGCCCCGAGAATGCTTATCGATAGAGCTGATGTTCCCGGATATACGTCTCGACTGCGGCGGGCACTTGGTAGCGAATGCTTCTGCCAAGTCGAATTCGCGATTTCAAGTCGGTAGAGCTGATTTCAAGCTGCGGCACAGCCACTGTGGCATTCTTAATTTCCGCAAGCTGGTCTTGGTCTACAAACTCATCGATTAAGGCCCAGTTCGGTTCCCCGAATCCCGCCCGGGTGATGACCGCCGGAGTCACGATCTGAAACAATTCTCGCGGCGTTCGCCATTTGGCGATATCGATCAGCACGTCCGATCCCATCAGCAAGTACAGATTGTTGTCCGGTAACTCTTCGGCAATGGATCGGGCGGTATCAATCGAGTAACTCACTCCTCCTCGGTCGATCTCCCGCGTATCCATTTCGAAATGAGGGTTTCCGCCAATGGCCAGTTGAACCATTTCGATTCGATCGCGATTGCTCGTCATCGTTCGATCGGTTTTTAAGGGAGAAACGTTTGCGACCACGAACTTGACAGTGTTGAGTCCGAGCGTTTCGCGACAAAGCTCCGCGAGCAGCAAATGGCCTAGG
Source organism: Pirellula sp. (assembly GCA_040080875.1). GTDB lineage: Bacteria > Planctomycetota > Planctomycetia > Pirellulales > Pirellulaceae > JBKCUI01. Next base: position 5,567 of record JBEBHM010000523.1, on the reverse strand, counting down.
TGGATCGGATCAAACGAACCGCCAAAAATACCAAGTTTGTTTGGCATACCAATCTTTGTGAAAGCGTATGAGTTTGTGAGCAAGGATTCCGAGATTAGAACCGAACGGTTCGTTTCTCGTTCTCGAAAGAAAACTGCGCCATCTTCCAATCGCATCGCATATTCGAAGCCGAATCGGCAAACTCGCGAATGATGTACCCGCGTTGCGTTGCAGGAGTTCCGTTCGGTGGAGTGCGCCGGGCTCTGCCAGTCTCATCCGAACTAACGAGCGGCGCAATCCCCAACATGGAGATGAGTCGATCGTAATAACCGTCTCGCGATAACTCGTGGTAGCGCAGATCGATTTTTTTTCGCACTTGCCAACTTTCTTCGTCGCGAATTTGGTGCAGCAACCACAACTTGCTCAACCAATCGACTCGTCCAAGCATGGATCGAGGCAAGTTCGATTCGTCCTCGGTAGGACGCAGTTGGTTTAGGGTCGTTTGCCATTGATCGAGTATTCGCCATGCTTCAATCGGAATATTGGCTTGCGATTGCAGGAAATGACGGACTGCCGATGCGTACGCATGTTGTATATCCAAGGCCGTCCATTGTCGACGCGCATTATCCGACACACTGGCGAGCAACATCCAGTCCTTAGAAAACCTATGAATCGCGTCAATATTGTTTCGCAACTTGGGAACACTCGACGTTGTCTGTTGCATGGCTTTTTCGATCATGTCTAAGACTAGCGCCGTGGACCCGATCCGCACATACTGGGATTGCTCGCAAAGTCCTGAGTCGCCGATGGCTATCTCTACGCGCTGGTATGCCCCGAACAATTCCAAATATTTTTGTGGCCTCCATATCGGGTCCATGCATAATCCACGAAGCCAAGAATCGCATCGAAAAATCGGACGCTCAAAACGATAGCTTCCAAATCCGATGGTCGAATTGACTGCAGCCGCACGGACGCTAACCCAAAAGCGATTTGCCGGGTCAAGGTACCCTGCACCATCTAAAATACACCGCGATGCAAAAAAGGCGGCAAGATGACGCCGATGAGGCACGAGCGCAAAGCAGTAGATGTTCAACCACAATCCCCAAGCCAACGGAAAGTGCATGATGCGCAAACCAATAGCGCACAAACCAATCCATCGGGGATGAATACTCCAAAACCGGTTGGAAGTCGCCGATGAGTATGTGGATGCTGTGATCGTGCCAACCTTTCTCATGGTCGCTCGACTGGCCACATAGGACAATTGTACCGCCGCTTGACCTATCAACCAGATTGCCATGATCCAAATCGCTGCGGCCAAGTGATAAAGCGTGAGCAATGGCATAAGCAGAATCAGGCCGATACGCCACCCAACCAATCTCCACCCCCGAGCAACCCGCATTTCATACGATTCGTGTTGGCCATAGGTGTGACCATAGGCGTCTGTATTCCCTTTCATCAGCTGAGCCGAGTCTTTTAGATTTGTCTTTTGCAAGGTTTCCGCGAGCAGAGTTTCCAGGGCCAATTGATAGCTGAGCAACTCACGCGGACTCTGACATTCGGGCGTTGCGGACTCGAGTAAAACATTGTTTGGATTGATCGTGTTGCCACGTTCCAAGGACAAGCAACCGCCGTTCGCTAAAAACAGCCGCTCCGGATTCCGAAAGCTACGAGCCCACGGAATCTCGCTTTCAAGGCAACTTGAGAATTGGTCAAAATCGAATACCTGTTTGCTCTGGACTCCGGCCACTCGCTGAATTCGAAGGGCGTATTCCGTCTCCAGACCCATCAAACGGGATAAGATCGGACGACTACTCTCCGAAGATTTGCGTGTCGCAGTCTTCCAGATACTCGTTCGGTTTCGACGTGCTATCTTGCTCAATCCAACCTACCGTACTTTCGAGAGTTTTAAATTGATGAGATTCTTTTTGCGACGCATCCGCATTTCGTGGTGGGGCGGATTGATGGGATTGAGAGCCAACCGAAAGGGTCGATGACTCTGGTTCTTTCATGGATGCCATCCTTTAAATGCATTCTCTGTCACCTTGGACGGGAACAAAGGGAACAGATCCACCACATGTTACCCAATCCAAGAATCAGCGAGATCCATTATCGCCTTGCGAGCAACCACAAATCAAGCGATTGGACAAGGAGAAAATGCGAGTTCCTGTTCGGCTCGAGGGGATGAAATTAAGAAAACTGCAGGTTTTTCCCCTTCTGCAAATCGCATCAGACGCTAACATCACCTCGACAAACAGCTCGGAAAGAGGGTTTCCATATTTTTCTGCCATGTCCGCGAATCGCAAAGAGATTCCCCGACCGCAGCCTGGATCGAAACAGACTTTCCCGAAAACTGCTCCTACATAACGTAGCAGTCGCTGAAGTTTGATTCGATACCACATCTAATTTGAGGAAACCATGGGCTCACATGAGCAGCTGGCTAACGCCGGAGCGCGCGATGTTTCGTTTTCTGACTCTTTCATTGAGAATTTCAAGAGTGAGGCTGACGAACTGATTGCAAACGTCATTTCACAAGCTGGCAAGGATCTGGTAGTCGATACCCCGGTTGCCGTCGCGGTCGATGTCGCACCTCGTATTGCTAGCCAAGAACCAACGCTTGAGCATCTCGAAATCGAAGAGCTCGAACCAACCGATACAAGCGACGTAGATCCAGAATATCCGATCGAAGACGATGGCCGCATTCGTTTTGCAGATTTGAATTTGCCTGCCGAAATCTGCAGTGCATTGAAAACATCCGGATACGAATACCCAACGCCGATCCAAGCAGCGACGATTCCCGCCATGTCCAATGGGAGAGACGTGCTTGGCCAAGCCCAAACCGGCACCGGCAAAACCGCCGCATTCGCATTGCCCTTGCTTAGCAAGATCGATACGCAGAACCCGGCCACCCAAGTCCTCGTGCTAACGCCAACGCGGGAACTTGCAATCCAAGTCTCCGAGTCGTTCCAACGCTACGCCCAGCACATGCGCGGCTTGCGAGTTTGCCCGATCTATGGGGGGCAAGCTTATGCAACTCAAATTCACGCTCTGCAACGCGGAGTGCATGTCGTCGTCGGAACTCCGGGACGTGTTATGGATCACATGCGTGAGAGCCGGTTGCGAATCGATACGTTGCGATGTCTCGTATTAGACGAAGCAGACGAGATGTTGCGAATGGGATTTGTTGACGATGTCCAATGGATCTTGGAACATTCCCCCGCCAACCGCCAAATAGCCCTTTTCTCGGCTACGATGCCACTCGCGATTCGTGAAATCGCTGACAAGTACCTCAAGAATCCGCACGTTATTACCATCGACTCGCAATTGCGTTCGGCGGAAACAATCCGACAACGATTTGTTATTTCGGAACACCGAAGCAAGTTCGAAGCGTTGGTTCGCATCCTTGAAGCCGAAGAATTCGATGGCATGATCGTTTTCGTGAAGACGAAAATTGCTACGGTCGAGTTGGCTGACAACTTGACCAAGGCCGGACATTTTGCGGTTGCACTCAACGGTGACATCCCGCAAGCTCAACGCGAACGGACCATCGAACAACTTAAACAAGGTACATTCAACATCTTGGTGGCCACCGACGTGGCAGCCCGCGGATTGGATGTTCAACGGATAAGCCACGTTATCAATTACGATCTGCCTGTCGATTCCGAGGCATACGTCCACCGAATCGGTCGAACAGGCCGCGCAGGCCGTAGCGGCGAGGCGATCGTTTTCATCGCTCCCCGCCAACGTGGATTCCTGCGTGAAATCGATCGGGCGGCCGGACAAATGATCCAGCCGATGGCCATTCCAACCGCGCGCGAAATCAATCTGATGCGAACGGATCGCTTCAAGAGCCGTATGGTCAAGATGTGTCTCGAAAATGAAACGGCCGGACCACAATTTGCCCTGTTCGAGAAACTGATCGACCAATGCATGACGGAATCCGACTTGTCCGCTTCCAAGCTTGCAACAGCACTCGCGATGATCCTTCAAGGGGACAAGCCGTTCTTTGTTGAGGAGCCTGACAAGCGAGCCCGTCGACGGGACGTTTTCGCAGAAGAACCCAGTCGCGGTGGACCGCGTCAAGAGAGTGGTCGCGAGCGAGGACGAGACAACGGGGAGGGATCGAGGGATCGGCGTGAGAGTCCACGCAATGGCCGTGAGGCCAATCCGACCGCACGTACCGAACCTGGCCAGATGGAGCGATTTCGCGTCGAAGTTGGACGTGTGCATGGTGTGCGTCCCGGGAATCTTGTGGGAGCGATCGCCAACGAAGCTGGTTTAGAGGCGTCGACGATCGGGCACATCTCCATTTTCGACGACTACAGCACCGTGGACTTGCCCTCGGGAATGCCAAGGGAAGTCTTTAAAGTTCTCGGTCGTGCTTGGGTCGTAGGTCGCCAATTGCGCATCTCCAAATTGAGCGACCACGCAAACCACCGAGTCGATCGAAAACGCAAAACACGCCAGTTCCAATAGTCAGGCCATCAATCGTCGAATCGACATGCCACCTGATAGGTTCGAAACGTTCTGAAAACCCTTGCCCTGCAACCAGCACGCACCGACGTGTGCTCGTTTGCCGGAATGGCAGACCACCACGGTAGGCAGGGCCGGATTCAGTTCATGCCAACGTGTTGGCAACTCGTCGATCTCGATTGGAATTGCCCCGTGCAGAGGAAGCTGAACGCGTTCTCGTTCGGTTCGAACGTCTACCACTTGCATGCCTACTAAAGTGGTTTGTGGCGAAACGAGCTTGGGGGTCGCGTGCAGGTCATTGCAGGCGACAAACGCAGCCATATGGATTGGATCTTTGGCACTGCCATACGGAGGTGCGTACGCCAGGTCCAATTGGGCCAATTGATGCACGGTCCCTCCAAAATGGATGGCCGTTGCAATCACGTCGATGCGTTTGTCCACTCCTTCCCCGCCCACGCCCTGAGCTCCCAAAATCTTTCCGTTATCAGGTCGATAGATGACTTTGAGCTGCATGCTTTCAGCGCCAGGAAAATAGGTCGCATGGCTTGCAGCCTGAACAATCGCGCTTCGAAACGGAATCCCCTTGGCGGTGAGCGCTGCTTCATTGAGACCCGTGCATGCGGCGGTCAACTCGAAGACTCGCACAATTGCTGTCCCTAAAATCGATCCCATTTCCGCCGCCGAATTCGAAGCCGCATGTTCGCCTGCAATGCGACCACTCCGATTGGCTGGTCCAGCAAGCGGAATCCTGGCCGCTTGGCCTGTCACTCCATGCCTCAACTCGACGATATCACCCACGGCATAGATCATAGGGTCGGACGTCTGCATCCACTGGTTGACTACAACTCCGCCGTTCGGACCGATGGTGAGTCCAGATTCCTGAGCCAATCGTATTCGTGGTGCGACACCAGCCCCGACAATAATCAAATCCGTTGGTATCCTGGTTCCGCCTTTGAATTCGATGGCGGTTGCACGATCCTCTTCGCGAATGACTTGCGATATGTCCGCACTCAATCGAATCTCAACGCCCTTGGCCCGCATGTGTTCCTCCACGATGCGAGCCATCTCCACATCGAGCGGTCTGAGAACCTGTGGGTCTCGTTCGATTAGGGTTACAT
>JBEBHM010001288.1:0-1622 GCA_040080875.1 Pirellula sp. | reverse complement strand
CATTGTCCACGTCGGCAGAGGGGACCGGACTTGAGGGATCGATCTATTCAGGACTGAATTCGCTAACAACCGATCTGCTCGATCGAGAGTGGATCCGCGATGACGGAGCAGCCATGAAAATTAGTCGCTGTTTGATCGATGCCAACTGGGGCCATTCGACTGATGTGGTCTATCAATTCTGCCGCCAGTCGAAACACTCTGCCATTGTCATGCCAAGCCACGGACGTTTTGTGGGTGCCTCGAGCATGCCGTTTAGCGAATACAAACGCCGACCGGGCGATCGAGTTGGACAGAACTGGCGCATACCAAGCGTTCACGGCAAGCGAGCGATTCGCCATGTTATCTACGACACGAACTGGTGGAAGTCCTTCATCCACGCACGACTTGCCGTGGCGATCGGTGATCGAGGTTGCCTGTCAATCTTTGGCAACAATCCCGAACCACACCGCATGCTTTCAGAACAATTGACCGCCGAGTACTACGTTAAGACGGAAGGCCGCGGCCGCACTGTGGACGAATGGAAATCTCGGCCAGATCAACCAGACAACCATTGGCTGGACTGCCTTGTGGGAGCTGCCATGGCCGCATCCATGCAGGGATGCTTGCTGTTTGGGACGGATGGCGGGCGGTACGTCAAACGAAATGATCGTGTTAGCTTCAAGGAACTTCAAAAGAGGCGGAAATCGTAATTGCGAAGGAAGTTATTGCTTGGAGTCTAGCCTACTTCAAACTCAGCGCGAGTCGTCCAAAACTGATCTAATCGGTCTAGGACCTTCGTCCGATAAGTCCCGGGAACTAATCGAATGTCGCGGCCGGTGTGTCGGGCGAGGGCTTGCTCGACCACCTGGGGAGTCAACTGCTGGGGCGATGTCGCGATGGAAGTCAGTGGGCTTGTCTGTGTGAGAGCGGTCGACGTCTGTGGTAATTCTAGTGCTCCTTCCGGGGGCATGTAGATTGTGCCGTTATTGAAATCGACTGCAAACGCAATGACGCCGGGCACGAAGAAGAATAGCAATCCCACCGTGTCCATCGCGACGACGCCCCAATCTAATCGACCTGCCGGTTGCCCTCTGCGTGCTGGGTACAGGATAGTGCCGCAGCCCACGGCAGATACTTTGAGCAACCCCAATAAGGTAAGCGAAATAAATCGGGCACGCGAAATTCGACAAGTCATATGGACTCCTTGGCACGACGACGGGGAAGGGACCGAAGCCCTTAGCTGCCGGTGTGCAGCGGTAGAAGCGAGTATCCAGGCGCAAACATGCCGGAGGAATGAGTCGAAAACGAGCATTCGATCAATATCACTTTCAGGCCACTACCGTCGCGAAACCTCGAATGGCACCTAGTTATCGCTTTAGTTTCGCCAGTAGCCAGCGTCATCACAAAGATACCGGATCGGCACCTTTGTCATGACGGTTCCGTTGGGAAACCGAAGCGTTGCCAGGTCGCCTTCAATTGAAACCAAGATCGGCTTCGCCCCTCGCACATAGTGGTGACTCAACGGAACCTTCTGACCGATGCTTGAACGAAGTTTTTCCAACTGCGATTCGTACTCTGCGTCGAAATCAATTTCTTTTGGTTTGTTACCCATAACGAATCCATCCTCCTGACGGGATTCTGAC
>JBEBHM010001287.1:0-1622 GCA_040080875.1 Pirellula sp. | reverse complement strand
CTTGCCAACAAGATGGAACTCGAAACAACGTCGGTTGATGACCCTTCGTCCAAACTTTGTGTGCAAGTGGATTGGTCGAGCATCATAAGTGGTCATTCAATTCAATCAGTGGAAGTAAAGTATAGAATTGACAGCGATGCTGTAATATACGCGAACCAAAAGAGATCCGGAACCAGAATTCTTCTTACTAACTTGAGGAGCCAGTGGAGTCAAGTTCAACTTGAAGATCTTGGAAACGAGATTTGGGCGTTGAGATCACCATTTCGGGCAAGGAACTCCCAGGTCTCTACTCATGGACCTGAAGATTTTGATGTCGAGATTTATGCACCTGAAATAGCTAACGCAAAAGAGGCGTTCAACAAAATGATTGACGTCTTGTTTTCAAATTGGAAGGCCAAGATTACTGGTAACTTGGCCGGCGGGAGACACCATAATGAGGCATCAATCAAGGTTGAATTTAAGGCAGGCTATCCAGACTTTCAGCCGAAAGAGATATTCCAAGATTATGTTCCAATACCGATCAACCGAATTGAAGACGAAGAACGTCAATCCTATGTAGACGAGGCTGCATTCGAGATCCTTATCTTTAACCTCGTCGGTCATCAAGGTGGAGGATTGCATGTCGGCGATTTGAGGACCTACCTGTCTAAATTTGGCAATGTCTCCATTTACGATGCCGGATTCCGGCTCCCATACTACGGTGCCTCTCAAGACTGGCTCGGAATTGAGGCCGATCATGCTAGACGCAAGGCCATTTCAGACTTATTGCCACCAGAGTTAAGAATCGATAGCAATTACATGCACGACCTTCCGGAAGTACGGCGAATCTTTGGTGTTGTAGAGATCAACACTGGCCACGAACGAAACGCGGCCGCATCCAGGATTGGAAACCCAGGCGATCTTTTACAGCTCTCTCCCGGCCGTGATCGGCTTCATAGCAACGTAGCTTATGATCAGCTACGAAATTTCGTCCGCTATTCACTAGACTATTATGCAAATCGATATTCTGTAAGAAAAGCGCGTGGGATTGATCAACGGAGGTCAAAAGAGCCGGCAAGCGAAAAGCAAGAGAGGGCACTTGCGATTCTAAGTGAAAATGAGCAGTCGATTCCACCTACGGTATTCAGAGCAGTCAAGAGAGAAGTGAGTGACGCCCTTATAGTTTCCCGATTGGAAGAGGATGCTCTGGACAGGCGCGCGGCACTGTTGGCGCCACTCGCCTCTGCCGGGATGGTGGCCCTTGCGCTAAATCACGAACTGTCGAGGGAGCGCCACTTGCTCGAAAGGTCAATCTCAAGCCTTCGCAACATCGCTAAAAAGCACAACCTTCCCGAACTGGATATCGTTGTCAGAGAGTTCCAGGAAACAACAGGTCGCCTCAGTTCGCTGCAACAGCTATTCGCCCCACTCCTATCCGAATCTGATATTCAGGCTACTGACAGATTGCGAGTTCTTCCAATTGCGAGTCACGTCGTTACCGCTTTCCAGCCGTTAATGTCCGGGTTAGCGTTTGATATTTCGGGAATTCCAAAAGACCTCCGCTTCCCAGTTGGTGGGTTCGCCGAATGGAGTGCTTTAGTCCAGAACGTCGTCGCGAACGCTTGGAACGCTACACTCACTTC
>JBEBHM010001286.1:0-1628 GCA_040080875.1 Pirellula sp. | reverse complement strand
CGGATCTTGTCGGCGCTAGGGTCGTGGTCATCGCAGGTGGCGTGGCGCAGAAGCCTGGTGAGACGCGTCTTCAGCTCCTTCATCGCAACGCCGATGTCTTCCGGCAAATTGTTCCTGCGGTACTCCGCCATGCACCTGAAGCGGTCTTACTAGTAGTCAGCAATCCTGTCGACATTATGACGCACTTGGCCTCGCATTTCGCCGCCGAGTTTGGTGTTCCGGCGACCCGGGTCATTGGTTCCGGTACGATGCTTGACACAGCGAGATTTCGCATATTGCTAGGAAAGCACTTCGACGTTGATTCGCAGCATGTTCATGCCTATGTGCTCGGTGAGCATGGTGATTCCGAAGTACTAGCGTGGTCGCAGGCAACTATTGCTGGCTTGGATCTCGACGAGTTTGCCAAGGTTCACGGCAAACCGTTGACGAAACTGGATCGCAATCAGATTGACGAACAAGTCCGCCATGCTGCTTATTACATCATCGCCGGGAAGGGGGCGACCTACTACGGGATTGGAAGCGCGGTTGCGCGTATTGTGGACGCATTGTTGCATGACCAGCGTGCAATCCTGACTATCTGCTCACGCATCAATGGGTTGCCGGACTTTGAGGGTATTACACTCTCCTTGCCACACTTGGTCGGCGGCGAAGGGGCGCTCGCCACGATTCCGCTCCACCTAAATGCAGACGAGCAGATAGAGCTTCGCCGAAGCGCAGGAGTTCTTCGCGACGCAATTGAATCGTTGAACTTGATTTGAGATTCTCGCAAGTTTCATTCCATTTACACACGCCCCGCACGGCGTGAAACTGAACCAGCCAGATTGGAGTGATAGCTCCTATTGCATTGCGTTCTCAGCAGAACTTCGAGGAGAAAAAATATCCTTCTACCTCATTCTGAATGGTCATTGGGAACCGCAAGTATTTGAACTTCCATCACAGGCGAATATAGGACGAGGTCCTTGGCGACGCTGGATCGACACAGGACTTGACTCTCCCAACGACATCGTCCGCATACAGATGGCACCGATCGTCTCCAATGGCACGTATCGGGTCGAAGCACGTTCGGTCCTCATGTTGTTTTCGGGCGAATCAATAGCCGGTGATAACAGCTGATCTACGGGACACAAACGAGCAGCATCAGTTGTTTAACTGTACATTTATCCCTAAGGAAAGTGCGACAAACCCAAAAGCAGCAGACAAAAACACGTCCTCAGTTAGCCTAGCAGATGAGGCATCCGTTAAGCAGAGTTGGACTGTGACATCATTACGGGTGGCGGCCCAGGTTTGATGCAGGCCGCCAACAATGCCGATGATGCGATTACGTTGCTCCGCGAGCTACACCCAATGGACTCTTGATCAGAAAGCATTATGTTCTAGAAACGCTAGATGAACCACATGATCGGCTCCCAGTTGGGCTAAGCCCTTCTGAACGCCCACGGTTTCTTGGCTTGCTAGCCAGTGAGCCTGCAGTCCATCTGGGTATGTATTACATGGACGCGTTGCTATCGAGGCGGCGTTCAATGTCAGTCAATTTCTGCAGGAGCTCGGGAAGAATTTCCCTTGTAGCCTGTTCACCGACCGCCGCAATCTCTTTGCTACGATAGAAGTCGGCAAGGCCAAATGATGAA
>JBEBHM010000522.1:0-6327 GCA_040080875.1 Pirellula sp. | reverse complement strand
TGTCCATGGACCTGCAAGCAAGACAGTTCGACCCGACAAAAGAATTACCCGACAGAAGAATGAAGAAGCAGGGCGCCGATTGATCTGATCACATGGTCCGGTCGCCGTCCGAAACATTCTTTTGTCTGCCATTCTTTTGTCCATGGACCTGCAAGCAAGACAGTTCGACCCGACAAAAGAATTACCCGACAGAAGAATGAAGAAGCAGGGCGCCGATTGATCTGATCACATGGTCCAGCCGCCGTCCGAAACATTCTTTTGTCTGCCATTCTTTTGTCCATGGACCTGCAAGGCTGTGATGCTCCCAGCATGACAGCGTACAAGAATTATTTTTGAATGGTAGTGAGCTGCATTTTTGCATGATGGATATTGATCCATTGCCAAGCTCGAATTGGCAGAGTTTCGAGAAGCCGTCCAAGGTGACTTTCGTAGCCTCCTGTATCGTCGCCGAATGAAGTGACGACGAAAGCAGTATCCTTCGAATGTAAATGAACATCATGGTGCCCTAATTCCAGTCCATCGCGACGTACAGGCATCCGATGCAAGCACCGGTGTTCGCCACCGCAAAAATGAATGAGAGCTTCGTCGTACAACTTCGAATCGAGAAAGCCGCCCCAGTGGTGGAAGCATTGTTCTGCGTCATCCGCAAGTGCAACACATTTTTCGCTGAGCGGCCTCCAATGTTTGCGATCTACAGAGACTCCAAATCGGTTGATATCGGCAAATGGAGTTGCACGCAACTGGCCATCGACGACGTTCCCACCGAAGTTGATTAGTTTTATTCGATTGATATTGAGCAATGCAGCGTAATTGAACACTTGTGCTTCATGTGCCACCGCAATGGAATCGACAGCTTTGAGCTCGTAGGTCATCCCGTTGACCACCAGATCAAGTCGATACGATTTTTGGAAATCTCTGAAAGATACCGTTAGGGGTACTTGCGAAAAGATATTTCCAATTCCTTCCGCCTGGAGTCTAGCGAATAAATCATGCTCGTACACCCGCTCTTCGCATAGCTTGCCGAGTTTGTTGTGAGTGGCAAACGCGCATTTCATGACGATTTGGTCTATTTGCTTGAAAGCTTCGTTCGTTATGGGAGCGATCGGGATACTGCAATGTAATGGCATGTTGGTCCTCGAAGAGAATGTGTTCGTGGTTGTCCTGTCGGAATTGAATTTTATTCTTTTGCTAATGTGTTTGCTGGGCAGGCCGCTCGACCCGACAAAAGAACGACCCGACAGAAGAATGACCCGACAGAAGAATGACCCGACAGAAGAATGACCCGACAGAAGAATGACCCGACAGAAGAATGACCCGACAGAAGAATGACCCGACAAAAGAACGAACCGACAAAAGAATGAACCGACAAAAGAATGAACCGACAGGGCGGCTGATCTGATCACACGGTCCGGTCGCCGTCCGACGCATTCTTTTGTCTGCCATTCCTCTGTCAATGGATTTGCAAGTCGGACAGTTCGACCCGACATAAAAAATCTGTTTAAATCTGTTTAAATCACGACCGTGCAAACGTCGATTCGCGCGGAGCGTCATAGCGAATGCGAAGGTGCGGAGTTTCGATTCTCTTTTGCCCAGTTCCGAGCGAACGAACGCCAGCTTCCACTAAGCCGGTGGTCAGTAATGTGCGCTCGATCGGATACGGTGAATTGCCCGTTAGAAAGGTCTCTTCAGCCTTGGACATCAGGGACGCCGAATACGTTACGTTGGGGGTAGGCGGGAGGTAAAAGAGCGTCGACAGTGGATCCGGTTCTCCCTTCAATCTCGCGGCGAAAGTAAAGTCACCGACGAGGCCGTTCATCAACAACATTGTCGCCTTGACGCCATCGGCATACTCGAAACGGTACGCGACAGGATCCTTGACCCACTCGCGAATTTGATCAGGAGTTGGATACCGGTGACTGAATGCCTCGGGCTGCGCGAGCGTTTGGCTGCGGGAGAGGCATGCCTTGAAGAGTTGCGGATCCCAACCTCCGCCGGCCCAACTCCCCGCTTCCATGGCTTTCCAGACTGCGTCGCCGCGCAGGGCATGCATCGACACGACACCTACCTCGCCTCCGAGTCGTCGCTCGGCCATACATTGGATGACTTCCAATGCGTGAAAGTCGTAGCTGTCGATGCTTCCGATGGACACGCTTAAGAGTTCCTCTACTTCGGCGCCATAGGGCATGTCGATTGCGGGCATTCGCCAAGTGACCGGCAGCGATGAACCGGCCGTCAAAGCGAATTTCAGCTCGCGCGAGATATCGACCATCTCCTTGGCCCACTCCCATTTCCACGACAGATGCTTGTCATTGAATACCGGAACTGAATGACCACTTCGACGAAAGACGTCCGTCACCTGCTTGAAGAACTCGTACCGAGGATACTTGGTCTGTTGGTACTCGCTCTTGGGATAGTTTCCGTGTTCGCCGATAATCAACACCGCATCGACGGCCATCTTGTCACCACCGCAATTCAGTGCCTCAGCAATGGTTGGGTAGATGGTAAAGCCGAACTCTTTGGAACGTTGCAGACTGAGATCATTTTCTGGTTTTTGATCGACATACGCCGCGACCACTTCGAGGGGCGGACGATGCCAACGACCGTTGATTGGATAGCCAACTAGAAACCTCTCCGCCATATGCCAAGCGTGAGTGTGAAATCGCCACTCGGTCGTGACGACGGCCAATCGTTTGGCAGGCGGGTTCACCGCCGAAAAAGCCTCGGGCGTCATAACTAGTCCGGCACCCATGGTTCCCAAAAACGTTCGTCGCGTAGGCACGTTTCGCCCTCCTCGTTAACTGGACTTTGGATGACGATTGTACACCAGTGTTAACGCGAAACACAACCTTCTGAAATCACCTTCCAATCGTCGTTCGACCCAAAAAGCTGGTTCACACCGACTCTCATTGGTAGTCGGCGCCCGTAGGGCTTCCGATACCAATACAAGTGAAACTCATGATGCGAATCCAAAATAAACAACTTAGTAGTAAGTCGCGAGTCTCCTCCAGTTGCCTTGACCAAAAATGCTCGTCATTAGGTCTCAATGGACCAGGATGTAACAAAAATAAAGTTGAAGTCCGGAGGGAGCATTCTAGCGCAAGTGGTCAAGCTGCGGGCACGACGTGCCCACGGTCGCTTATATCCAATCATCCCTGGCATCTGAATCCCACCGCCTGAGTCGAGTGATATTGGGAATCATCAACAGTTACCCATTTCGACTTCGATGCGAAGTAGACCGGCAGCGTACGCTTGCGCCTTCGCAAGCTATTTCTGTGGTTGGACGTTACGAGCACCTTCTTGACCCTGCACTTTTCTCTCATTTTGGTCGGCAGAATCTATCCAACCCTTATGGCCTCCTCGAAATTCGCGTGCGAGGACATGAGCAGCAGCATTGTGAATCTCGACCCATTGTCCACTCTCTCCTGCACCCGGAGTGAATCGCGAAAATGCAAGGTCGTTTCCATCCGGTCGGAAGTTCAAGTTCCTTAGATGCGTTCCGCTCGAGCCCATTAGTAACCGGATGTCAGTACGTTGATTAGCGTCCCAGATTTTGATGGTTCCGTCTGAGCTCGCTGAGGCAAGTCGCATTCCATCGGAACTAAAAGCGACTTGTTGAACCGAACCAGTATGTCCTCGCAACACAAGCTCTTCGGAGCCAGTTTCGAACTCCCAAATCCGGATTGAACGATCGACGCTAGAGGAAGCGACTCGCTTTTCGCGGAGATGAAATGCAACGCAAGTAACGGCTTCTACATGTGCTGCGATGGCTTTGATTTCTTTTCCAGATTCAACGTCCTTCGCCGATCTGCTGCAGCAATTTGTAAGGGCCAATCCGCGAACCAATTCCTTCGGAGTGATCGAACGCATCGGTCTGGCCGAGTTCTGGTTGATGCGAGTTCATGAGGATGGCGATCCGCGCTTGGTCCAACAGCCGGTCGGAGCTTTCAGCGGCACTCAGGAGAGCTTCGACCTCGAATCGCTGAGCGCAACTTTCAGAAAGGCCCGCGCGTAGGCCCAACACCGATAGACGGTCGCTCGAGATAAGTCGAGCACTTCGGCGACTTCGTTCTGCGTAAATCCAGAGAAGAAGTGAAGCGTCACGACCTCAGCGGCCAGGCCTCAGTGCGTTGAAATATTTTCTGTTCAGCTTCAGTTGTTGAGCGGCGGAATGAAACATGCCTTGCTTCGTAGCGGAGTTCGCAAGAATTTCGCGAGTTCGGAATTCTTGTAAATTCCGCTACGGTAGATTCTATAAAAGCGACGCATCATCAGAGACTTTCGGCGGAAGCATAACACAGGAGTTGGCCATTTTCTGTAGCAACGTAGATGCGGCGCTGAGCGTCGATAGCGATACCTCCTTTCACGGCGAGGGCTGGTAGCGCCTGGGTCCACACGTCGGCACCGTCCTTGATATTGATCGCGGCCAAGAAAGGAGTTTCGGGCGCGGTATCCGGATGGCCCGCAGCGAGTAGTTTATCGCTGGATACAACGAAGCTGGTGAAGCGTCGATCCTGTTTGTCTTGCCAGATTTGTAACGGTCCCTTGCCGCGGCGTTGCATCCAGTTGGAGACCTCTTTTCTCGGACGCGTTTCCCCTTCGGGGAGTGCAGCGTCCATCGCTAGATTTGTGAAAACACTCCCTTCGTAACTGGCATCGTGGCAAAGCGTTGAACCGTCCGAACGAGTGTGTTCAAGCGACACGTACTTTCCGTATTCTGGATAGTATGGGTAAAACGCCGTGCGGAACTGTGAAGTGACCTGTACCTTGGGCTCGTTCAAGCAGCGAAGAGTCTGCAGATCGTAGCGGGCGATCTCGTAGACTCCGCCTCCCAAGAATTGCAGCGCTCCATCGACGATCATCAAGTCGCCTTGCATGCTAACTCCGCCGTTGACCTCCGGCGCGAGCTTCCCTGAGTCGCGGTTCGCGACGATGAGCTCACCCGACATCGCGTCCAGACGGACGATGTGTGTGCCGTCGTAATGGGCAATGCCTGCGGCGGCATAAACAGATCCATCGTGCACCACAACGCCGCCGGCGACAGGCCAAGTCGAAACGAGATTCCCAAAAACAGGGATCAGTCGATCCTCAGGCGCCACGCGATGAGACCAGAGGAATCGGCCAGTGCGTGCGGCCAACGCATAAACGCGACCGTCTGCCGAACCGACGTAAACGCGGTCATGAGCGATGGCCGGGGGATAGTATATCGGACCGCCGGTATAGGTTTTCCAAGCAAGTTTGCCTTGCCGGTCGAACGCGCTAACTGCACCGCTTCGATCCGCGATAAAGACCAAACCTCCCGCAGCCACAGGAGCCGTGGGCAACTCGTGCGCATTGACCTCGACCTGCCAGTTAAGCTGCACGCCGGCCGGGATGGACGCTTCAGTTAGGTCGCTTCGGGCATTGTCGCCTCGATAGCTAGTCCAATCGCTGGGCTGCACATCCAGCTTCGGCACATCCTTAGCATTTTGACCGACTATGAGTGATTCACCTGTTGCGCGGTTGCCTGCCGCGGGCACTGGTCCCAATGCAACGTGACCGTAGAGGGACAACTGGCAACCACACATCCAGGGTCCCCAATAAAGGTGACCATTGGAAATGATTACGCCGTCCTGACATGGAGGACGCATCGGCGCGATGTGGTGCTGAGCATTGGTTTCGGTAATGACCCGCACAGTTCCGCCAGTTGTGCGATAGAAAACGCTGTCGATGCACCCGGTGGCACGGGTGCATGCACGGCGCGTCGGGAGCGTTCCGAGTGCGGTGCCGGTGTTGTAATCGAGCCGAACGCCGGTTGATTGCGGGCCAGCTGCATAGATAGAATCATCTCGCAACACCAATTGCAAGTTGCCGTCAGGATGCGTCCACGCCAACTTGCCGGTTTCAGCCGAAGCGACCACCATTTGGCTACGCTGCGGTCCTGCAAAAAACAGATACTGATCATTGCACTTCATATAGCTGGTCGTAGCGTACCCAGTGATGTAATGTTGGGCTCGGCCATTGGGGCCGATGGCTTCCAATAGATCTTGGTCGTTGTTTTTCCACTGCAGCAAACCGTTGGCAGCGTTGATGCAAACCAGAAACCGCTCACCGCTGAAGCAATAAATATTCTGGCCATTCATGCAGACAGCACGTGCGTCGAGAAACTCCTCGTCTCGGTAGTGCCATACGACTTTGCCGGTCTTCACATCAAGCGCGACTAGCGTACGGCCGAATCCGAAGGCGGTGCGGGGGTCCTTGTAGTCGTGGCCCTTCCACATCCCCCAGGGCCAATGCCCTAGTCCTCGGACTTTGGATGCCAACGTCTCGACCTCGACTTCGAGATTGCCA
>JBEBHM010001285.1:0-1630 GCA_040080875.1 Pirellula sp. | reverse complement strand
CGCAGAGATAGAAAGCAGCGCAATGACATCGGTGATCACTTCTCTTGGGTCGAATGAAATGGACTCGACGGTCATTTTCCCGGCCTCGATCTTTGAAAAGTCAAGAAGACCGTTGAGCAAGCGGAGGAGTGAGTCGCCCGATCGATGGATGGTGGTGAGGTAGTTGGAAAGTTGTTGATCTGGGTCGCTCGCCAGCGCCAACTGCGTCATGCCGAGTATTCCATTGAGCGGCGTTCTTATTTCGTGGCTCATGGTCGCCAGAAAACGCCCCTTAGCTTGATTGGCTGCATTGGCAACTTCAATCGCATCGCGCAACTGAGCCTCCGTCTTTTGAAGAACGAGGTTGTTTTCAATGAGTTCGGTGGCTCGTAATTCGGCGGCGGCCGTTCGCTCTTCGACGCGTTGCTCGAGCGTTGCATTTAACTTGTAGAGTTTCTCAAACCCTTCTGCGTTTTCGAGGGCGGCACCCGTGAGTGTGGCGATAAACTCGGCAACCTGCAATTCCTCGCTACCGAAAAGGTTGTCTAACTCGGTGTGGCCGACCAAGAGATAAGCCACAATCGATTCCCTAACGCGAATCGGTGTGGCTAATAGGCAACCATTCGTAAATCGATCCTGGACATCCCAAGGTAAGACTCGAGATTCTTTTTCAGCTCGAATACTATTAAGGAGAGCTTCATTGTGAATGATCTGTGCCAAGTGCACTTCGGCTACGGCGGAAGTGGCATTTTTCTCCAAGATGCTCCAACGTCCCGCAGACTCGTCGTTGGCAAATATCATGGCCACCTGCACTCGCAACAGATGTTGTGCAGCCATGCATCCCTGTTGATAAATGTCGCCCCGCTCAAGCGATCTCGCTATTCGGCGACCATCCTCAAGTAATGTATCAAACCGGTCGGCAATGGAGAGAGTTTCTTGTACGGCGGTTGAACCTTCGAAGCATCTGATGGAATCTGAAAGTTGCTCCGTCAGTTGTTGTAATCTCAAAGACTCATCGACTGTGATTGAAATAGCCGAGTCCCCGAGCTGCTGAACAAATGATTTGAGGAACGATAGGGATTCCAGACATTGCATTGGGCAATTCAATTTTTCGGCATGCTGTATGCTTTGCCTCAAATACTTGACCGCCCGCGTAGTATTGCCGGAAAGCGATTCAACCATCGCCAATTCTCTTAAACTTTGCGGTAAGTCCGCAGGAAATGACCTAGCGATTCGGCAAGCGGTTTTCGAAGCCCCGCGAGCCTTTCGCAATCGTTCCTGAAAAAGGTGGACTTGATATCTTGGGGTGGAACAAGCCAAGAGTCGTAGAATGGTGGCAAGCCATGCGTAGCATGGACTGATGTACGTATTGAGATGACCTGCCTGCTTACATCGGGTGATCGCTTCTCGCAGGGTCGTTTCGGCTTCTTCATATTGTTCGGCTCGCATTTGAACCAGGGCCAAGGCTAGTTGTGTCTGCGCATGGCTCTGTGCATCGGTTCGACGGATGCGGGCCTGTTGAACGACGGTCTCCGGGGCTACTTGATGAGGAGCACACCGCATCCATACATCCACACTGCACAACTATGTTGTCAGTGAGTCAAACGCGGATTTTGCGGAAATTTACCTGCGCCGTTGCGATTTCCTCAAA
>JBEBHM010000030.1:0-22821 GCA_040080875.1 Pirellula sp. | reverse complement strand
TTTCCCTTTTTGCCCGCTTCGCGTGCGGCTTTGCCAGCCTCCGTTCGTTTCTTGAGCACCTCTGCGGTTATTCCACCTTCGGTTCGCTTGAGACTGACGTCCTTTGCAACTTTGGTAAACAGTTCTTTGACCCTCGTGGTTTGCTCATCCGAAAGCTCACCTTTTTCCAGCTGCTTCATGAAGGCCTTGGTCATTTGAGCGGCTTGGTTTCCTTTGGCGCCCTTTTCTTGGGCTTGAACCGATCCAACGACACATGAAACTACGAACGAGGCTACGAGTAAGGCTGCTACAGTTTTCATGAAAGAAGTCCTGAGGGGTGAGGGTTGAGTGAGGGTTGAGTGAGGGTTGAAGGGTGCCTGTCCGCCTCGGAGATGCGGACCTACGTTAGGAAAACAACTGGGGTATCATTTCGCCGTCGCGGACCAAGGTAATGGGACGGCCAGTTTCGGTTTGGAATTCTTGTTTGTAATCGATTCCTAAATTGTGGTAGAAGGACGCAGCGACATCTTCGGGCTTGATCGCTTCGTTGGCTGGCCCAGCCGCGGTTTCGTCGCTAGCTCCGATCACTTGCCCACCTCGCACATTGCCGCCCGCCATTAGCATGAACATGCATCGTGGGTAGTGATCCCGTCCGCCCAACGTAGCTCGCGTGTTGATTTTGGGTGTTCGACCAAACTCGCCCGTGACCATCACTGCGGTAGAGCGCAACAATCCCTTTTGTTCGAGGCCCGTCAACAGTGCGGATACGCCGCCGTCCAGTTTGGGTAGCTGCTTCTTGCTCAATGCATTAAAGATGTCGGTGTGATTGTCCCAACCTCCGAGTTGTAGCGAAACAAAGCGAACGCCGGACTCAATCAAGCGTACAGCCAAGAGGCAGCTTTGTTCGAACGGATCGCTACCAAACTGAGCTGCAAAGGTTGGATCTTCTTTGGAAGTATCGAATGCTCGTCTGGCTCGTTCGCTCGACAAAATAGAATAGGCTTTATCGCCAAAGCGATCGAGGCCCGTCAGCAGTTGATCGCGTCCCTCGATCGAGGCAAAGGTATTGTCCAAGTCTTTAAGAAGATTCTGACGGCGGTCCATTTGGGCGACGGTAACTCCCGCCCCAAGCGAGATGCCCCGCACATTGAACGGTTGCCCTTGTCGGGGTTCAGCGCCCGTTTTCATCGGGGCATACTGGATGCCGAGAAAACCCGCGCGCTGATTCGACTGTCCGCCAATGGCTACGAACGGTGGAATGTCTTCATCGACACCCCGTTCTTTGCACACGACCGAACCATAACCTGGGTATTCGAGAGATGCGAGCGGTCGACTGCCGGTGTTTACAAATTCGCTTCCCAATCGGTGGGCAGCCAAAGTGTGCGAAACCCCTCGGAGAATGGCATACTTGTCGAATGCCTTGGCCATCTTGGGAAGATGCTCCGAGATGTAGACTCCTTCGACGCAAGTTGGGATGGGTTTGAAATCGCTGCGGATACCGTCCGGTGCATCCGGCTTGAGATCGAACGTGTCAAGATGCGACGGCCCGCCATTCAAGTCGATGAAGATCCCGGAGGTCGCATGCCCCGGTTTGACAGCCCCTGCTTCGGCAAGTTCAAAATAGTTGGCCAGGGTAAGGCCACCCATGGATAGTCCGCCAAAGCGAATAAAGTCACGTCGATCGATCCCGTCGCAGTATTTGTTTGTTGTCATGGGAGGGTTGTGAAGTGTGAAGTGTGAAGTGTGAAGTGTGAGATAGCTTATAGCTTAAACCTTACAGCTTTTAGCTTTCAGCTTAGTGATTGAGGATAAATTCTTTCGAGTTGATTAATGCCCACATCAAGTCGGATAGTCCAACTGCTGGCGTTTCCGCTTGAGCGATGGCAGCGATGGATGTACGCGATTCAAATTCATTGGGTCGGCGCGACAACGTTCGCAAATACGCTTCCTCGACGAGTGGAACCATGTCGTCCGTAACGGCGAGAGCGGCAACTGCAGAATCGGTGTCGATCGACCCTGCTGTTGATTCGTCCGACTTGTTGCTATTGGCTGGCTTAGCCTTGGAGGCTATTTTTGCCAATTGCTCCGATAACTGTTTTTCGAAGCGGGCCAATGAAGTTTTGATGTCGCGAATCCTCTCGGCAGATCCATCTCGCTCGGTGAGCTTTGCTAGTTGTGCACGCAACGTCCGAACTTGTTTGTCGAGTCTATCTGCAACATTTTGATCGTTATCGACGCTCGTGTCCTTCATCATGTAGGTGGACTTTGCTTCTCGTTCTTCCTGTCGTTTGTCCTGATCTCTCAGTTTCCAATTCTTTTCTTTGGCAATTTGAGATACCCAACTGACATTTGCTTCCGTGAGGGCTTTGAGCACGTCTGCATCGTTGCGAATAAAGACGGTTTGTAGCAAGCTAGGGTCGCTGGTTCGGTCGCAATCGCAATTGCTTTCGCGAATCGACCGACCGAAGACGCTTAAAGCAAAGCTCGACTTGGTATTTGTATTCCTAGTGCTGGCACCGGCGACCGTAAGTGCACGGTCCGTCTCAAGGTTGCACATCGATTTCGCAACGCTATCGCTTGAAAGAGCGATTCGGAGCGCATCGTAGGCGGTTTCCGCCGGGAGTCGTTTGAGCAATGCATGCGAAAAATTGCGTCGATCCAATTCGTTGGTGGCGTTGGTTTTCCAGCTGCGCTGATAGGTATCGCTGTTCACAATGGTGCGATGCAACCATTTCAAATCGTATTTGTTATCGATGAATCCATTGGCGAGATGGTTGAGCAAGTCGGAATTGCTGGGGGCATTGGCAAGATTCAAGTCATCTGCCGGATTGACGATTCCAACTTGGAAGTAGTGGGCCCAGATGCGGTTGACGATCGCCTTGGCGAAGTATGGGTTGTCGCGGTTTCTCAGCCATTCCATAAGTGGTTGTCGAGCATCCGCCACCGTGGACAAGTCAACAAAATCGCCACCGAGAAGTTTTGCGGGGGGACGTTTTTTTACTGCGGCTTGGTTCTTATTCTTTTTGTCCTTGTCTGCTGCATTTTTCCCTACGGCTTCTTTGGACCTGACCACGATCTCAGGAAACGGTATGGTTCCCTCGAAATCCTTGGACGTAAACTTGGTCTGAATCTCTTTGGCAAGATTGTTCCCTTTCAGAGACTTGGCAAGGCCGAGATCCGCAATCAGTTCCTCGGCGACTTTTTTTGCGTCCGCCTGCAAGGTGTTTTGGTTGGCTTGGATGTCTTCGAAAAGTCGCTCGAAATGATCGAAGTCTTTCTTGGACCATTGGTCAAAGGGATGTTTGTGACACTGTGCACATTGGATTCGGACACCGCAGAATGCGTAGGCAAACGCGATGGCGCGTTCCTCCGCAGTTTTTTGATTGTTGCGTGCCCAATAGTACATCATGTCGGAGCGCTCGGCAAAGCTCTTGCCGGTCTTGTCTTTAGCGATCCGCGTCATTGCGTCGCAATATTCGCGATAACTCTCGCCCGGCTCACGTGAAACCGCCGTGACAATCCCCTCGACGATTTGATCGTAGGGTGTGTTCTTTTGAATTCGGTCATAAATCCATTGATACCAATGCTGCGAGGGTAGGTCGCGAAGATAAGTGAAATTTCGGAGCTGATCATCATTATTGCCGGTGATATCGCACAAAAATGTTGCCCATTGCGCAGCGTAGCCAGGTGAGTCGAGCAGGTTTTCGATTGCCTTCTGGCGTTTGTCGGGCGATGGATTGTCTAGAAATTCTCGGACTTGAGCCGACGTGGGCAACGTACCTGAAATGTCGAGAGAGACACGTCGAAAGAATTCTCCATCGGTAGCCGAATCCGAGGGCTGAATGCCCATCTTGTCGAGTTTGGTCAAGACGAAACGATCGATGTCGGTTTTTGCGTTTGCGATCTGCGACTTGAGTTCACCGGTTGGTCCTGATGGACGCAGCACGGTCACCGGCACAACGGCATTATCGTACGCAACAACCACATGGGTATCTCCGCGATCACCTCCGGTCACCACTCCATGTTCATCAATTTGCGCGATGGCCGTGTCGTTGCTAAAGTACCGACAAAGTTCCGTCACGTTTTCCTTGGTCCCGTCCTGCCAAACCGCAATGACCTGGAGCGGTCGTTTTTTACCCGCGTCGTCAAAAGAAATCTCCAAGGGGCTGACTTCCAAGGTAACCAATTTTTGATCGTCGGTCTGTCCCTTGGGACGCTTCAGGGCACCGGCCTCTATCCAGCGACGCAGCACGGCGTATTCCCATCCATTCTTTTTGAATCGTTGTCCCCCTTCGTGCATGTCGGCATCCACCGGCTTGGTCAGGATCAGGCTATTCAGCGGTGACTTGATGTCAACGCGACTGCTCTTTTCGTCGAGCAGAGCTTTGTGGTCCAGGTCGAAGTCGTAACCGAACAACGAGAGCATGAAACCACCCTGGCCTTGAAACGACCCATGGCATGCTCGACCGTTGCACCCTAGTCGCCCCAGCATTGGTGAAATGTGTCGTTGAAAGTCAGGAACCTCGTCCGTCGATATGGTACCGTCGCTGTTGGGGCGAAAGCGAGAGTCGAGCGATGGCAATACACCGTCGGCCGCGACACAACGAGTTGCTGGAATGAATGCTGAAAGCAATGCCAGCGAAAAAACTCCGAGTATGGAGATCGACTTATTCATCGTGAAATGGATCCTACTTTGCGTCACGGTTGGTATCACCTTTGGATGGTTTAGTCGGTTTATTGCCATTGGGTTTATTTTTCTTGGAGTCCACTTTCTTGAGCAGCACCGAAAGCTGCTGGGCCACGCGTTCTTGTTCATGTCCGACCAAGCGCTCGAGCGACTCATCGATTTGCTTGTGTCGAATCGCAAGGCTGGCCTTTTCCGATTCCAGCCGTTGGCGTTGGTTTTTTACTTTTTTCTCGACCAACGTTTGCAGAGACTTGCGATCGAACTCTTTGTCTTGAACAACCGCTCGTGCCAGCAGCATATCGATTTGCGATTGGAGCTTCCACGCATCGAGCTCGATGCTGCATAGCTCTGGATCTCGTTTCTCAAGTGCTTCAATGCGCTTTCGCACTTTGAGGATCTCTTTCATGGCCGTTTCGTATTCGTCGCGATTCATATCCTTGAGCCGCTGCAGCAGAGCCACCAACTCGGGATGGTGCGTTGCCACAAACTCCATCGACTGCTTTTCCTGTTGGACAGGATCCTGTGCGTTGACCGAGTTGATCGATTGCCAACCCAAGAGAATCGCTAGGCTGCTTGCGATCCATAGACGATAACTGATCATTGCACGACCTCTAACGAAGGAGCCCGTTCATTGGCTACGGTCGCCGCTATCAACCATTCCGGAAAATCGTCTTCCTGCTCGTTACCGTCGGAGCTCGTCGGAATCTCTGCGTAGGCTAGTTCAACGCCCTGAAAGCTCGTTTCAGAGATGAGATCTGTTGGTTCTTGGGACTCACGATGAAAATAGGACCATGCATCCACCATACTTGTATAACTAACTTGCTGCGACCGATTGGTCCAGCTGATCCAACTCCAACCTACCACGATTGTTAAGCTTGCAGCTAGCGAAGCGATCCAGCGCCAATCGACTGGATGGAGCGGGCGCGGAACCACCGAGCTGATTGTTGGATGCGAGATTGCGGTATGAGCCCGGACACCCGCCAGCAAGGCAACACCCTGAGCAACTTGCTCACACAGTTCGGGATTGTCGGCGAGTTTCAACTCAAAAGAATCGCGATCCAAGGCGGGATCGTTCAAAACGTAGAGCATGACGTCCAGTGTCGTGTCCTCGCCTATGTCGTCAATCTTATTTTCCATAATCATCCTTTGGTCCTTCTGCACGAAGCCTTTGCATGGCTAACCTCATTCGGGATAACGCGGTTCCAATTGGGATCTGCAGTTGTTCGGCAATCTCTGCGAAGGTTTTGTCTTCAAATACTCGGAGCTGCAATACTCTTTGTTGGTCGGGTGGAAGTGAATCGACGAGTGATTGAAGTCGTTTTGCGTCTTCGTCTCTCGCGATATTGGCAAGCGGACTGACCTCGTAGGCCGGGTGGGGTTCTGCGATCAAGTCTGCCGTTTGTGTTGAGGACTGGTGTTTGTTTTCGGTCTTTCGAATTCGGAGGGCTTCGCGATGTACTACCCTGAAAAGCCAAGCCTTGCGAGCATTCGGAGCGACATCCCCCCCAAAACGTGCTAAGGCGACAAAAGCGTTTTGCACGGCATCGGAGGCAAGGGATCGATCTCGGACGACCGCCCATGCATAGCGTTCGAGCATGGCTCTTAACTCGGCATGGCACTCGGAGACAATGGCGGGCTCAAGCGGTCGTTCAGGCTTCATTGCTAAAGCTACTTGCACTCGCTTTTTGCGTCATCGAATCGAATGTCCACGGAAATGAGAGGCGAGTTCGAAGCCATTTATTCACTTTGCGACCGCAGATTCAAAGAAAAATACCAAAAGAGTGAAGTCATCTTAGTCAAAAAGGTGCGGTTGTAGCGGGTTCCTTGGCCCAAAGAGATTATTTGAAACAAACCGCAACTTCAGCCTGTTTTTCAACGTGTGTATACTTGTACCGTTGCTCCTGTGGATTCTGCAAATCCTAAGGACCGCTAATCTTTTCCGTTCTGTCGCACAAACTCGTCACGGGCTTTCATGGGTATTTTCGATAAGCTTTTTGGCAAAAAAAAAGAGGGCGGGGCCAAACGGTCCGATGTCGAGGCTCGGTTTGAACGCATTCGGTCAGCAATTTCCGGAACGATGAGCAACTTCTTTGTGGCCAAAGACCATTCCTGTGACGACGCGATCGTGGGGGTGAAGCTTTGCGATACCGAAAAAGTTGAATTTTTCGAGAACCGATTCCGGGGATTGAACAAGCCGACAGAGGGGGAGATCGCTTCGCTGATGATCCATCCCAACATTGCCCGAACGACTGAATATGGAGTCTCGACGAAAGGGCAGCCTTACTTGGTGATGGAGTTCGTCGATGGGCCTGGGCTTCAAGTTCTCATCCAGGAAAAAGAGGAAGCGCTGCTGCGTGGTCGGCGATTGGACATGATCCGGCAGATGGCGGATGCTCTTCTTTATGTGCATCACAAGGAGTTCATACACCGCGACATTTGCCCGCGAAATTTTATGTGCACGCAAGATTTGTCGACGGTCAAACTCATCGATTTCGGCTTAACGGTTCCCGCAACGCCTGCGTTTATGGTGCCAGGCAACCGAACCGGTACTCCGCTTTATATGGCTCCCGAGATCGTGCGACGCCGATCTACCGACAAGCGTGTCGACATCTTTTCCTTTGCAGTCACTTGCTATCACTTGATCACTCTTGAGTTGCCTTGGCAGATTTCCGACACGTCAGGCAAGGCCGCTTTGCATCACGACACATCACCACCACGCGATATTCTTGAGCATCGCCCGGACCTTGATCGCAATCTTGCAACAGTGATTATGAATTCAATGAAGGCCAATCCAGATGAGCGAACACCTGACATGGAGTCGTTTATCCGAGGTCTTCGAAACGTTAAGGATTCGCCGTAGTACTACTGGTCCGCGCTAGTGCCAGAAACCGGAAGTTCCTTCCGGGTTCTTAGATTGAGCCTGAGGCGCTAGCGCGCTAGGAGATCTTCCCACTTTCCAACATCACAAATCATTCGATTAATTGAGCCTGAGGCGCTAGCGGCGCTAGCCGATCGATCACGAAACTCGGCTAGCGCCTCAGGCTCAACACAAACCCAGCGAATGACTAGCGCCTCAGGCCCAATTAGCAAATGTCGACTAGCGAATATCGACTGGAAGGGACTTAAAACTCTTGGCACTAGCAGATGCGGACTTACGTGTGGTTCGCAACGGGCCAACCCGAGGGAAGAGGCGCTTCAAACGAGAGCAATTCCCCGGATTGCGGGTGATGAAACTCGAGACGCTGCGCGTGCAAGGCGATCGGTGCTTCTCTTTGTGGCAGTTGACCGCACTGCCACGTGACGCAGCTGCCATACAGTTGGTCACCAATAATAGGAAAGCCGCGGTGAGCAAATTGAAGTCGTATTTGATGCATTCGCCCGGTTTCCAGTCCGATCGCAACAAGCGAAACATCGATACTCTCGTGTTCCTGATGACTGTCCTTGAGGGGCAGCGAATGATGCGAGACGACATGAAAGCTTAAGATGGCAAGTTTCGCCCCTTCGACTTCCTGTGCAACCATTTCCGCTCGCGCTTCTTCAGGCACTTTCCGCAAAAAATCAGACCATCTCCCTTTGGATTCCAACAACTTTGGAACAAGGGCGAAATACGTCTTCTTTACTTTTCGAGAGGCAAACTGATCGCTCAAACGGCGTAAGGCGCGTTGGTTTCGAGCGACGACCATGATGCCTGTGGTTACGCGATCGAGACGATGCGGAATGCCAACAAAAGGTTTTGGGCCGGTAGGATTTCGCTCATGCAATTGCTGGCACAGCAACGATTGAACGCTATCGACCCCGGAAACAGCTTGACTCAAAAGCCCAAACGGCTTGCTGATCACGAGAAACCAAGCGTGCTCATGTAGGATGTCGATCATGTTATTTCGGTTGGAACCGAGCAAGCGTTATTCATCGAGATATTCCGTCGGTCGAATACGTTATTCGACGCTTCGAGCAGTTTCTAAACTGCTGGAACATCCGCCCATCGAATCTACCGTCGATGAATGCAAAAAAAAACGAGAAGCACCGGCCACGAATTCGAGTCATCATGACTACGAGTTCATAGTGCTTCTCGTTAAATTCATGTTCTAATGTTTGTGCGGTCGGGGTCAAGAGGTATTCCGTCATCGCGATTCAAATCTTGTTCCCCCTAATCCTACAGACATCACCATGACCTCCGCCGACAAGCGCGAGTCAATACACTTTGTTACCGGCAAACTTGCGGAGCCAATGCTTCGCGAAATTGTTGGCTCCATCGCGTCGCAACATCACTTCGCTTACACCATCGATGTTCTCCCCATTACGGTCGCCGCCCTAATGACTCCGACTTGGTTGCTCAAGCATTTGCGCATCCCGGATCGCACGACTCGAGTTATTCTGCCAGGCTATCTTCAAAGCGGCATCGATAGCATTCAAGCAGCCATTGCAATACCTGTCGAATGCGGTCCCAAAGATGTGCGCGATCTTCCGACTCGCTTTGGAAAGGAGCGATTCAGAGCTGATGATTATGGCAAACATGCGATCGAAATCATTGCAGAAATTAATTACGCACCGAGATTTTCCATCGAGTCGCTCGTGCAGGAAGCCACTCGACTCATCCAGGAAGGTGCTGATCGTATCGATTTGGGTTGCGAACCGGGAGAACGATGGGACACCATTGGAATTGCCGTCAAAACTCTTCGCGAACAGGGAATTGTTTTGTCCGTGGATACGTTTGACCCATGGGAAGCGGAACGGGCTGTTGCGAATGGAGCATCTCTGGTGTTGTCCGTGAACAAAAGCAATCGCGACGCAGCAGCGGATTGGGGATGCGAAGTAGTCGTTGTTCCCGATGAAACAATTGATTTCTTGCCCAGCATGATCGAGACAGCGCAATTTTTGGAAAAAAAAGGGGTCTCATTTCGCTTCGATCCCATTCTTGAACCGATCGGCTGCGGCTTTTCTACATCGCTAGGGCGTTTCCTTGAAACGCGCAGAGTTCTCCCAGAAGCCAACATCATGATGGGAATAGGTAATCTCACCGAACTTACCGACTGCGATTCCTGTGCAGTCAATACGCTATTGCTGGGCTTTTGCGAAGAACAACAGATAACAAGCGTGCTGACCACGCAAGTTATTCCGTGGGCCAAGTCGAGCGTGCGAGAATGCGATCTTGCTCGAAAGCTGGTTCATTACGCAGTGAAGCACCAAACCCCTCCGAAACATTTGGAAGATCGTTTGGTCATGCTTCGCGATCCGACTGCACACGTCTACTCCGAGGAAGCCATCACAACGTTGGCCACCAGCATCAAGGACAATAACTATAGAATCCTGCTGGATTCCAGCGAAATTCATTTGATCAGCGCCGGCGTGCACCTTCGCGGAACAGATCCGTTCGCGATCATGGACCAGCTGATGCAATTGCCTGAGTCCCGAAACGTCGATGTTGCTCATTCTTTTTACTTGGGAATGGAGTTAAACAAGGCATTGACGGCCTTGACCTTAGGGAAACGCTATGAGCAAGACGAAGCGCTTCGATGGGGAATGCATACACGACCAGAAAAACACCAACGGCTCCAACGATCGCGTCGAGAAAATTAACGGCCAACCGCACGCGATCCGATAGTGACTCTGGATAAACTTGAACTTATACTAGAGTTGCTTTTTTGTTTTGACGCGATGACCGGTCATTGGTACTGTGGCATAGGCTTCCGGCCCGTGTTTCCTAAGTATTCACAGGCTGGAAGCCTATGCCACCCTCACCCTTCCTACACAGACGATTCCGGTAGTTCAATTCCATGCCGAGATCTTTCCATCGATTCTTTGGTTGGCATACTTGGTCGACAGTTGCATTGTGCGTCTGTTGGTCGTTTCAATTCATGCCTGTTTCGGGACATGCCCAAGAATCGAATCGTGTTTCCGTATCAAATGCGAGCGCGGACGAGTTGTCGTTTTTTGAGAACAAGATTCGCCCCTTGCTGAGCGCCCAATGTTTTGAGTGCCATAGCGTGCAAGCGGAGAAGCTAAAGGGCGGCCTGCTTCTGGATAGTCGAGCCAGTATTCTCGCGGGAGGAGACTCGGGGACGGCCATGGTGCCATTCAAGTCGAAAGAAAGTGCGCTCATTGCAGCCATTCGATACGAGTCGCTTGAAATGCCTCCCAAGGGAAAGCTTACTAACACGGAGATTGAGTTGATCGAACGATGGGTGGAAATGGGAGCCCCATGGCCATCCGAACCCGAGCCGAAAAAATCGGTTAAGAAAGATGACTTTGACCTGCAGACTCGCAAGCAGTCCCATTGGATGTGGCAGCCGATCCAAGATCCTGTAGTGCCTGACGTGCAGAACCAGCAATGGCCCAAGCAACCCTTGGATCGATTCCTGTTGGCCAAACTGGAGTCCGCGAAACTTGCGCCCGCACGTCCGATCGACCGAAGAGGCCTAATGCGACGATTGTCATTCGACTTGTTGGGATTGCCCCCCACGCCGGAAGCGGTCGACCGATTCGTTCAAGACGATTCGCCAGACGCAATCGCTGTGGTAGTCGACACCATGCTTAAGTCACCTCAATTTGGCGAGCGGTGGGCAAGGCACTGGCTGGATTTGGTTCGATACGCGGAATCACGTGGGCACGAGTTCGATGATGACTCGCCCAATGCGTTTCAATATCGCGACTATGTGATTCGCGCATTCAATGCGGATGTGCCATACGATCAATTTGTACTGGAACACATTGCGGGCGACTTGCTCGAATCGCCCCGACTCCATCCCACGGAAAATTTTAACGAGTCCATGCTTGGGACCGGATTTTGGTTTCTTGGAGAGTGGGTACATTCACCAGTCGACATTCGCAAGGATGAGACCGACCGATTTGACAACATGATCGACGTGATGTCCAAGGCATTTTTGGGAGTCACCGTTAGCTGCGCACGCTGCCACGATCATAAATTCGATGCCATCTCCTCGCGAGACTATTACTCATTGACGGGATTCCTCCAGGGATCGGAATATCGACAAGCTCGATTCGACACGATCGAGACCGAGCGAAGGATTGCTCGAGAGCTGAATGCTTTGGATATCGCATTCGCCAGCCAAATCAAGGGTACGTTGAAGGAGATTTGGAATCAACATCGCAGCTTCATCGTCGACCGGATTGCCAACGGATCTACGAGTCCACCGGAGCAACCGCCGCTTCAGATTCCAATCCTTGGAGTGACAAGTCCAGATTCCATAGTCGTTGTCGACTACAGTTCTGATTCTCCTGCACGCTTTATTCAAGACGGATTCATCTTTGGAACGAGCGTTCGATCCCCTGGCGAACTCATTTTGGCGTTTGAAGACGATGCCAGCCAGACGACACCGCAGTTCGCCACGTATGGCTCAGTTCGAAACGACCCGTTTTGGAATGGGCTTGTGGCCAAGCGTGAGCAGTCGACCAACCTCAAATCAAAAATCGAAACTTTGCCTCGCCCCGGCCGGACGCTGGTTACGCCGGGCTTCGAGCTAACCCACGGAATGGTATCGTGCTTAGTGAGGGGTAATGGGAATATTGTGGCGTGCGTGGATTCGCATCGCTTAGTCGCGGGACCACTGCATGGTGAAACCATCGCCAAGGTAGAAACTCGCGGCGATCAACATGAGTGGGTCCGGTTAATCTTGACTCGCTACATCGGACATCGCATCCACCTTGAGTTCACGCCGGACGAAGAAAAAGCGATGGAGATTATTGGTGTTGTAGATGGCAAATCGAATGCGTCCAAAGTGCAATATCGAAAAGTCGATCCTCAGTCCCATAGGACGATTCCGGAATTGTTAGACAACGCCATCGCATCGTTGACCATACTCAACAATCCGGGCGTTCCCGACTTTTCGTACCACATGCACATCATCAACGGGCTTTTGCGACATCGTTCTGAGTGGCTCCATGATGATGCTGGGCGTGCAATCGATCAGACCATTCAACGTTGGATCGCACAACGCAGCGCGTTGCGAAAGCAAGTTCCCGATGTTTCGCGCATTGCAATGACCATGATCGATGGAACA
Source organism: Pirellula sp. (assembly GCA_040080875.1). Taxonomy (GTDB): domain Bacteria; phylum Planctomycetota; class Planctomycetia; order Pirellulales; family Pirellulaceae; genus JBKCUI01. Next base: position 10,137 of record JBEBHM010000030.1, on the reverse strand, counting down.
GGACAAGATGATCAGGTGCTGATTCGCGGTAGCTCTGCGACCCCCGGTCAAGTCACCGCCCGGCGATTCCTTGAGGCGATCGATGGGCCAGCACCGCTCTGCCAAGGTGCCGAAAGCGGTCGATTGCAACTAGCCCAACGGATCAACGCTCCTTCCAATCCTTTGACCTCTCGTATCCTAGTCAATCGCGTATGGCACCACTTGATGGGGCGAGGTATTGTGCCAACGGTGGATGATTTCGGAGTCCTTGGCCAACGTCCGTCGCACCCGGAGTTGCTCGATCATTTGGCTGTGTGGTTTGATCAACACGGCAAATCGATCAAAGGGCTGATACGCATGATTGTCTTGTCCCAGGCGTACCAAATGTCCGGCCAAGCGACTGCCGAGTCGACAGCGTCCGATCCAAAGAACCTTCTGTGGCAACATGTTGCACCGAAACGTCTCACCGGAGAGGCGATCCGAGATAGCCTCTTGTTTGTGTCGGGTGAGCTGGATTTGAAGATGTACGGGGAGTCTGTCCCCATTCACATTACGAACTTTATGGATGGGCGTGGAAAACCGCCGAAAAACGGTCCGCTCGACGGAGACAAGCGCAGGTCGATCTACATTGCCGTCCGTAGAAATTTTTTGTCACCATTCATGTTAACCTTTGACACACCTAACCCTTTTAGCACCATGGGCAGACGCAACGTTTCCAACGTTCCAGCTCAGGCTTTAATCATGATGAACGATCCGTTTGTCAACGAGCGAGCAACGGCGTGGGCCAAACGCGCTTTGCAACTGGATTTTGCGTCGAGTCGTGAGCGAGTGGATTGGCTTTATCAAAGTGCATTTGCCCGCAATGCGAGCCCAAGCGAAATGGTGTTGGCCTTGGATTTTTTGACGGAACAAACCCGACTTAGAAGCGCGGCGGAAACCGACCTTGGCGTATGGGCAGATTTCGCTCATTCGTTGGTCAATCTAAAGGAGTTCGTGTTCGTGCGATGAGACACGCCAATACAAACTCGCATACGAATGGACCGCTGCATCGGTGCAGCGGATTTCGAAACCCTGCTTGCAGCCGACGCGAAATGCTAATGCAAACGGCTAGTGGATTTGGTGCGTTGGCTTGGAGCGTCTTGCTGGCCGAACAATCGCGAGGAAGCGTCGGAACGCATGGGTTGCATTTTCCACCCAAAGCCAAGAACATCATCTTCTTGTACATGGATGGAGGCCCATCCCAGGTCGACACCTTCGATCCTAAGCCGATGCTCGACAAGTACGATGGGCAGGATCCAAGTCAATTCTTTAAGGTCGAGCCGACCCAATTCAATAACAACGGAACGGTTCTCGCAAGCCCTTGGAAGTTCCAACAGTACGGGCAGTCAGGCATCCCCGTTAGCGACTTGTTCCCTAACGTGGCCAAGTGCGTAGACGAACTGGCCGTGATTCGATCGATGGTTTCCGAATTCTCAGAGCATACGTTTGCAAACTATTTCTTGCATACAGGCAGCGGCGTGCAAGGCAGACCGAGCATGGGCGCTTGGGTCAATTATGGGCTTGGTAGCATTTGCGAAAATTTGCCCGGGTTCGTAGTCCTCAATGGCGGCCTCATTCCACCGGGTGGTCTCGATTGTTTTGGAAGCGGCTTCCTGCCTGCAGCTTATCAAGGTTCGGTCTTTAAACCAACGGGCTCGGCCGTTGCGAACATCGTTCGCACGGAGACTTCTCAATCGCTGCAACGGTCCAAAATGGACTTGATCGCTCACCTTGATCAACAGTCGCTCGCGTCCTATGGTGAAAACGATGCCATCGAGTCCGCTATCGCCAACTACGAGCTCGCATTCCAAATGCAGTCATCGGTCCCCGATTTGATGGACCTGACAAGCGAACCAAAGCATATTCGCGAACACTATGGATTAGATGCACCCTATGCCCAAACCGCCACGTACGCGAGACAATGCTTGATCGCGCGGCGATTGGTCGAGCGGGGAGTTCGATTCATTGAACTGACTTGCCCATCCGTCAAGGGCGATCGATGGGATCAACACCAGAATTTGCGAAACGGGCATGAAAACAATGCATTGGCGGTGGATCAACCGATTGCTGCTCTGTTGCTCGACTTGCGTCAACGCGGATTGTTGGATGAAACGTTGGTTGTGTGGGCAGGTGAATTCGGGCGTACCCCTTTTGCACAAGGAAAAGACGGCCGCGACCACAATCCATTCGGATTCACCGTTTGGATGGCGGGCGGGGGCGTGAAACCGGGCACTATCTACGGCGCCACCGATGAATGGGGATACAAGTCGATCGAAAACCGAGTTGAGATCCATGATTTGCACGCCACCATGCTGCATTTGCTGGGGGTTGATCACACCCGTTCCGTCTTTCGATTCGGAGGACGCGATATGCGACTAACCGACGTTAAGGGGCATGTAATCCGAGAAATCCTTCAGTGACAGATCGTCGTGGTGGATTGACGACTTGGAAGATTCCCTTTACTTTCTGGGGCATTCATTCCCTTTAGATCAATCCACACAAGGAACAAACCATGGCACGCGCCGGAGCAGTTACATTCAAAGGCAACCCGATGACGCTTGTAGGATCGGAGTTGACCGTGGGGAGTCCAGCCCCAGATTTCACGATTCACTTTTTTGAAGGTGGCCTCAAGACAATTACGCTCGCGGACCTTAAGGGAAAGCCAACGATTATCAGCGTGGTTCCGTCCCTCGACACCGGGGTTTGTCAGATTCAAACCAAGAAGTTCAATACGGAATTGGGGGCTCTCGGCGACAAGATCAATGCCTTGACCGTCAGTCGCGATTTGCCATTCGCCATGAACCGGTTTTGCGGTGCCGAAGAGATCAAATCCATGAAGGTTGGGAGCGACTACCAAAATGGCAATTTTGGAAATAGCTTTGGGTTGACCATCGACGAATTGAAGTTGTTGACTCGAGCGGTCTACGTTCTCGACGCGAATGGCAAAGTCGTTTACAAGGAAATTGTTCCTGAGGTTACGACCGAGCCCAAGTACGAGCCAGCCATGGCAGCCATCAAATCCTTGCTATAGGCACATCGCCGTTGCGGAAGCGTCGCACTGTTGTGGAAGCGTCGCACTGTTGTGGAAGCGTCGCACTGTTGTGGAAGCGTCGCTCCGCGACGCGAGTCCCACTCGCGAATCGTCACCGTTGTTAATTTGTGACCTTGAATTTCTTCTGCAACCACTGGAGCAGGGCTTGTTGATCATCAATGGTTGCACGTCGAACTTGAGCCAACAGATAAATCCGATCTGGTTTCGGGAGGCTTGTGTTTTGCAGGCCTTCGTTACAATTTGTGCAAATAGCACGTAGATTTTGCGGAGTGTCATCTCCCCCCTTAGATTTGTCGATGATATGCCCCATAGTCAATCTTACGGGGCGGTTTCCTCCGAGTGGATCAGGATCACCCGCTGCAACTCCGCACATTTGACATGTATATCCATTTCGCTCTAGAACCCAAGCTCTCGTTTCCTTTGAGATGTTACGTTTGAAGGCTGGAATTCGCTTTAACGATTCCAGCAGGTACTGATTCGGTTTAAGATCTGCACGATCTTTGTGTGAGAGGATTTGGAAGCCTTCCTCATTTCTCAACTCTCGAACGCGACGAGCCCACTCGACCGCGCCACCACTTGCAGCCTGGATGTCACGGGACTCAAGCACCTTTCCGACATTCGCCATAAAAAACTCAAGAATAAGTTGCTTTGAACCCTTACGGCGCGACATAAAGGCTCCGTTCTTTGGCGCAGTCTGCATACTCGGGGTTTAACTCGACTAAAATTGCATTGCGACCGAGCCCAGTTGCTACAAGGCCAGTTGTGCCCGATCCACCGAATGGATCCAATACGCAATCACCTTCTCGCGAGCCCAGCAAAATGCATCGCCGAGCCAGCTCACGTGGAAAGGCAGCTGGATGTCCATAACTGCTAGGGTCTGGTCCCAAGATCCAATAGTTGCGAAGGTTTGCGCCTGTCTCTTCCCGAACTGCCTTGGAGTCGTAAAAATAGGTTGGAGACTTTGCAAACAGAAAAATCTCTTCCGTTGCATTGCTAGGACGATTCTTCACACTTTCTGGCATGGCAGTTTTTTTTATCCATGCTATTTTGGATCGAAGAATCCAACCATCTTGTTGCAGTGCAAAGGCGACTCGCCACGGCAATCCCATCAGGTCACGATCTTTCAATCCCCAAACATCGGGAACCTTGCAATTTCGTTTCTGAATCAGCTTCTTCGTATTTCCGACGACCGCGTTAGGACCGCATTTTCCAGTCCCGCCGTTTCTTGCGTATCCGTCTCCAACGTTGAGCCAAAGTGTACCATCATCGCGAAGGGTTCGACGAACCTGGCGAAAAACAGCAACAAGGCTTTGCACATATGATTCTGGCGATGCCTCGGATCCGATTTGATCCGCATGATCGTAATCTCGGAGCCCCCAATAGGGCGGCGAGGTAACGCAACACTGTACAGAGCTCGCAGCAAGTGTTGGCAAAATCTTCGCACAATCACCGGTATAGACTTTAAGCCCAGCTGCTTGCCCGAGATTTAGCTTTAATTGTGTCACAATATCGCCTCCAAGCGTTCAACGAGCCCTGAAAGATAGAGATCATACCGAATACTCAATTCCCAGTCACGCGGCCAAAAAATATCATTTGCTTGGAATATTGAAAGAACACACGACGCCAATAGATTGGTATCGCATCAAGTTCACTGCGGTTTTTTGAAGCCCTACGAAGTCGCCCTGATGCAGTCGGCGATGGCGGAGCAAAGCGTCGGCATGGTGGACGCTGCCATACCCGCTACATTGATTCGGCCGGTTCCAACAATGTAGATGCCTCGTTCGTTCTTGAGCCAGTCAGCTTGCATGCTATTGAGTCCACTGTATGAGAACATTCCCTTTTGCCGGGCTAGGAAACCGAAGTCGCGATCGATGCTGGTCCCCTTCATCCCCTCGATGAACATGCTTCGCATTTTGGAGATTCGAGACCGCATGCCATCAACTTCCGCAACCCATTCTTGGCGCAAAGTAGAATCGGTGAGGACAGTGGCGACCGTGGCAGCCCCATGCCGCGGCGGATTGCTGTAATTGCAACGAACCGATTGACGCAATTGAGTGAGTGCAGCTTCGGTCGACGACGCGTCCGTGTTGACCATCGAAACCGATCCGACCCGTTCCGAATAGAGACCGAAGTTTTTAGAGAACGAATTGCACACGATCATTTCGGAGTTATTGTCCAAGAGCGAATACAGCGGTAGGGCGTCCGTTTCGAGCCCGTCACCAAAGCCTTGATAAGCAAAATCGACAAATGGGATCATTTTTTTGCGAGCAAGCAGTTCGCTGATTTCTTTCCATTGATCCAAGCTAGGGTCAATACCGGTCGGATTGTGACAACAAGCGTGAAGGCAAACCAAATCGCCGCTTCGACCCTTGCTCGACAGCTCGCCAATCATGGCGGCGAAATCAAGTCCTGTCTTGTCCGCAGAAAGATAGGGATAAACGGGCGTTTCCATGCCGGCCGCTTGGAAAATGGATTGGTGATTCGCCCATGTCGGGTTGCTCAGCCAAATTCTCGCACCAGGGAAATGCCGAACAACAGTGTCGGCACCGACTCGCAACGCTCCCGTTCCTCCAGGTGTTTGGGCTGCCGCTACCCGTTTGGTATCGATCTTGTCCGCGTAGATCAAATCGACAACCGCTTTGAGGAAGTCCGGATGGCCCTCGATTGGCATGTAGGTCTTCGTTGTCTCGGTTTTAAGCAGAATGTCTTCTGCTTTTTTGACGGTAGCCAAAATAGGAGTTCGACCTTGTTCATCTTTGTAAACACCGACGGTCAAATTGATTTTGTTGGGACGGCTATCGCGAGCATACGCTTCGCTCAAACCAAGAATGGAATCGGGAGGAGCAACAGGTAAGTGTTCAAACATGGAGGCTTATCAACAGCAAGTGGCAAAAAAATATTTCGGGAAACGATTCGAAGATCTCCCCACTTTTGTCGCAGGTCTAATCGGAGGCTTTGACTTGAGCCTGAGGCGCTAGCCGAGTTTTATGATCGATCGGCTAGCGCCCTCAGGCTCAATAATGCGAATGATTTGTTGTTGGAAAGTGGGAAGATATCAATGGGCCCGGGCTTCTGCAACACAGAGTACTCTGGAATGCAAAAGGTGAGGAGGGGACTCAGAAATATTCAAAAAACTGGTGTTGACATCCAACCAGCCAACGGGGCATACTTTTTCCCCGAGTCACGGACGGCTCAAATGCTCTTGCGGCGCAGACCCTTTTTTGCTCCCAAGGCATCCCCTGGAACCCGCTCCAGCCCCCAGAAGAGACACGCGAACTAAAGCTATTCTTCTCAACCTTGATCCTTGTGTACCAAGTCAAATTTGGGACAATCGCATCGTTGGAAGTCTTGTTTCTGCTCGCGCTTCGCTAGGAGTCCTTGTGTCCTTCGCGATTGACAACGAAGTCAAAGATCGAGTCCGATTGGCGATCAACATCGTCGATCTGATTAGTAGCTATGTCGAATTGCGACGTCAAGGTCGCGGTTTTGTAGCGCTCTGCCCATTCCACGATGACCGCCGACCGAGTATGCAGGTCAATCCCGAGCGTCAAACGTGGAAGTGCTGGGTATGCGACAACGGCGGCGACGCTTTCAGCTTTGTCATGAAAAAGGAAGGGCTTTCCTTTCCGGAAGCTCTGCGGATGTTGGCCGAACGGGCCGGCATACAAATTGAGCCACCCAACCCCAGGTCGGGCCGAGTTTCCGGTGACGACAAGAAACTGCTGCTCGAAGCCATGCAGTGGGCCGTTGGAGAATTCCATGCTTGCCTGCTCAATGCACCCGAAGCAGAAAACGCCCGAGAGTATCTCGGCGAGCGTGGGATTTCCGCAGCCAGCATCGCCAAATTCCGACTCGGCTATGCGCCGGACTCCTGGTCCTGGCTCGCGGATCGCGGATTGTCCAAGAACTGGAAGGCCGACGTGCTCGAGTCGGTCGGTCTATTGGCCCGCGGTGACAGTGGATCTCGCTACGATCGATTCCGGGGGCGAGCCATGTTCCCTATCAACGACGCGCAAGGTCGACCGATCGCTGTCGGTGGTCGTATTTTGCCCGGAGCCGCAAAGGACTCGGCCAAATACATCAATTGCAGTGAGACCCGGTTGTATCACAAGAGCCGAGAGCTCTATGGACTAGATCTGGCAAAAGACGCCATTCGCAAAACTCGGCAGGCGGTCGTCATGGAGGGATACACCGACGTCATCATGGCGGTCCAGCATGGCATCGACAATGCAGTTGCATGCTGTGGCACGGCGTTGGGCGAAAGCCATATCAAAGTGCTCAAACACACATGCGATTCTGTGGTGTTGTTGCTCGACGGAGACGAAGCAGGCCAACGCCGCACTGCGGAAATCCTCGAGCTGTTTGTCACCGCACAAATGGACTTGCGAATCCTAACGCTCCCCGACGATTTGGACCCCTGCGACTATTTGCTCAAATACAGCGGCGAAGAACTCAAAGGTTTGATCGGCGGTGCGGTCGATGCGCTCGAACACAAACTTCGTCAAGTCTGCCGCGGCTTTGATCCGTTGCTCGACACGCATCGCGCGAACACTGCTTTGGAAGATGTTTTGCAAACGATGTCCCATGTTTCGCACAAATCTCTCCTGTCCAATGAATCGAGTCGACTGCGGCAAGACCAGCTCATCGCTCGTTTGGCGAGGCAGTTCGGAATTGAACAGGCCGAAATTCGACTTCGCCTGGACTCGATTCGCAAGCAGGCGGCCGCTCGCGATCGCCAACGACAACAATTTCGCGCGGAGCAATCCGCTTCAGGGGCAAATGCTCAAGCGGCGAATTCCCATTCGACAAGCGCAGCCTCCCATCCGACAGGAGCACTCGATAATAAACAAACAGATGCGCCGAAGTATTCCGGATTCAAATTCTCGGAAATGAGTGCTACCGAATGCGAGTTATTTGAGATCATGACTCTGCATCCCGAACTAGCTCCCGTCGCGATCGAACGATTCCCTGTTGCTAGCTTAAATACCGAGACTGCAAAAGGACTTTTTCAAGCGTTTTTGGACTTGGAACTTGCGGGCCATGCGTTAGACTTCGGTAGTCTCATGTCGGCCATGGAGGATCCGAGTCTAAAGAGCGTGCTGGTGAGCATTGAGGAGCACTCCGCACGCAAAGCACCTCTGTCATCCCTGACGGCAGATGAGCGGCTACATTCTCTATGCGAACGTCTGAACGGCAACGAGGACAAAAGTCATCGACGCAAACAGATTCAGTCGCTTGAGAAAAAGCAATTTGATGATGAAACCGAATTGAACGTCCTACAGGACATCGTGCAACAAGCCCGCGTCCGTCACGGCTTGTTTCCACCTACACACTGACAACGTCGAATTGATTCGACCACAAAAAGCAATTTTTTATGTTGTTGACCCAAGGCGATGGTTCATTGGATGAACCATCGGCAACAACCCGCACCACCGTCAAATGGAGTTGATCCCGTGGATACACAGACTGTTGATTTGGAACAATTGGTACTCGTCGGTCGCCAACAAGGTTTTGTGACTTACGATCAAGTCAATCAATACCTTCCGGACGAGGCCAATACGGCTGAAAAACTCGACCATTTATTGGTCGCGCTGGAGCGTGCTGGCATCGAAATCGTCGACGAAGCCGACTCGGACGTCCGAAGCAAATTGAAAGTCTATAACGGCGAAGATGCCGTGCCTGCGGCCCCCTCGGAAATGCCTAGGCTGACCAACGATCCGATTCGTCTCTACCTAAGCCAGATGTGCGAAATTCCGCTTCTCAATCGAGATCAAGAAATCGCATTGGCCAAGAAAATCGAAATCACCCGGCGCAAGTTCCGAAGGGCAGTCCTGGGTAACGATTTCGCCATGCGGCATACCGTCGAAGTCCTTCGCAAAGTTGCGGCCGGCGTTCTGCCCTTTGACCGAACCATCAAGGTGTCGCTGACCGAACGGCTGACCAAAGAACAAGTCAGCGCTCGCATGCCACATAATCTCCGCACCCTCGATGCACTCATCGACGACAACCGGCGAGATTTCCAATGCATCGTTCGCTTGAGCACAACCGACGATCGCAAATCGACAGCTCGCGTCAACTACCAACGTCGCCGCCTCAAGTCGTTGGTCCTCGTCGAAGAACTGTCGTTGAGATCGCGCCGAGTCATTCCGCTCATGAAGCAGCTCGAACAGTTTTCGCAGCGAATGGACTACTTGCAGATTCGCATTGCTCACTTGAAAGAAGCGGGTGGAGCATCGGCCGAGCTGAGTCGATGCACGGCGGAACTTCGACATTTGATCATGACCACCCAAGAGAGCCCGCGTTCGTTGCGACGGCGGGTCGATGAATTCCAAAAGAACTTTAAAGAATACGAAGCGGTCAAGCGTCAGCTCTCGAGCGGTAATCTGCGTCTGGTGGTTTCGATTGCCAAGAAGTATCGAAACCGAGGCTTGAGTTTCTTGGATTTGATCCAAGAAGGAAACACGGGCTTGATGAGAGCCGTCGACAAATACGAATATCGCCGTGGATTCAAGTTCTCGACGTATGCCACTTGGTGGATTCGACAAGCCATCACACGCGCCATTGCGGATCAGGCCCGCACGATTCGAATCCCGGTGCATATGATCGACGTCCTGAGCAAGCTTCGAAATATTCAGAAGCGGCTTACGCAAGAACTCAAACGCGAACCCAGCATGTTTGAAATCGCGGAAGTCGCTGAGCTCTCGATCGAAGAAGTACAGCGGGTACTGGATATCGGTCGTAGCCCGATCAGTTTGGACCGCCCTGTCGGCGAAGGCGAGGACAACGCATTTGGCGAGTTTATCGAAGATCCATCCAGCGACAACCCTGTCCGCAATGCCAGCAACGGAGTTCTTCGTGATCGTATCGATTCGTTGCTGAAGACGCTTACGTATCGTGAGCGGGAAATTATCCGACTGCGATACGGTCTGACCGATGGATACTCCTACACTCTGGAAGAGGTAGGTCGCATATTCAAAGTGACACGCGAACGGGTTAGGCAAATCGAAGCCAAAGCAGTTGCCAAGCTTCAAAACCCTGTAAGAGCCAAAATACTCGAAGGTTTCTTG
>JBEBHM010001284.1:0-1632 GCA_040080875.1 Pirellula sp. | reverse complement strand
GAATGATGCCGTACTGATGGGCATGTTCGAGAGCTAACGCAGCTTGATGAATCATTCGAACGATGGACTCATAATAGTTCTTTCTTTGACCGGCATTCACAAGCGACGTTGAGTTGATCGGGGTTGAGTTGATGGGCGTTGAGTTGATGGGAAAGGTCTCGTGCTGCGAGGGCTTGGATTGCTGGTTGCTCAGTTCTCGCGTCTTGGAAAGCCGTGGTTGCAGCGGCGCTTTCGAGTTTGCCTTGCGAACATTTTCAAGAAGATCCGCCAGGGTGTGCCCATCGATCAACTGCATGGCATAGTACTGAATGCCTCGTTCGTTACCCACTGCGTACACCGGCACGATGTTTGTATGATGCAACTGGGCAGCTGCGTGCGCTTCGTTTCGAAACCGTTGGAGCCGAACCGGGTCGAGTCCGCTTGCAAAGGGGAGCACCTTGAGTGCGACGCGTCGTCCCAAGGAGAGTTGGATGGCTTCGTAGACGACTCCCATGCCACCGCGGCCCAATTCTCGCACCACTTGAAAATCGCCGATGGGCTTGGCCGCAATCTCGGCGTCCTGTGCGTTGGAGGCACTTTGTTGTTTGGTTCGGAGCGCATTCTTGTGAACGATGGCTAACCCCTCGAGCGATGGACGCAATTGGTCCGCGATCGATGCATGTTTGGCAAGAAACTCTTCGAGCGAAGGTGCATCTTCAGAATCCAATAAATGCATGTACTCCTTTACTGCCGAGATTACTTGTGAATCCTCGAAGCCTAGGGTGTCGTTTGCGGATTGGATGCTACGGTCAATGGTCATCGGACAGTTCCCACCAATTGTTTGAGTTTTGCTAGTCCTCGCACCCAAAGTTTTTCAACGCTATCGATGGACCTTTCCATTTTCGCTGCGATCTCGGCAAACGGTAATCCATCGATGTGTCGCAATAGAATGACTTGCCGATAGTCTTCTGAGAGCGCCTCCATGGCTTCCGCCAACTTGAGTGCGGCTTCGTTTTTTGCGAAGTGTTGGCTAGGCGAAGTAAAGTCGCCAGCGAGCCCGGACTGCAAAAATCCCGAAGCGCTTGCCAAGCGTTGATCCAATGCAAGTTCTAAACGAGGGTCCCTTTTCTTGGTCCCAAGATAGCGACGGACTTGCATGGCCATGATATTGGCCAGAATACCACGCAACCAACCCATAAACTCATCGGAGGATTCGCCACGAAACTCATGAATCTTTTCTTGAGCCACAAGGCAGACCTCTTGAGCTACATCTTCTGGATCGAGTTTTGCCTGAAGATGGTGGTGAATCTGGGTTCGAGCCAGAAAAATCAACAATTTTCGATAGCGAGCGAACAGATCTCCCAACGCCTCAGCATCACCCTGAATCGCCTGGGCGATCAACTCTCGATCTGCATGCTCGTGACCGCTCAAATCGTTCACCATCCTGACTCCGAAAAACGAATACTCTGGCCTCAATCGACGACTTCCAACGGAAGTCCCGTTGTCGGGCATAATCGTCGAGCATAATGTGCGACGACCTCCAAGTCGAGCTTGTCGATCTCGAATACAATATCGGTCGACTGGTGCGTCTTCACACCTATTTTTGGGTAGAGGATCTTGTTAAAGATCCTGCGGCATCGGGATCTTTAACAA
>JBEBHM010000029.1:0-22907 GCA_040080875.1 Pirellula sp. | reverse complement strand
ACCAAACTGTTGAGCCAGGTTGGGGAGATGCTCGCCGATCTGGCAGCCTGGCACGGAAGTGTTGATCGCTTTGGTGATCCCTTGATTGGCATGCCCAGGCTTTACGTCAAACGTATCGATATGCGTCATGCCTCCCGACATAAACAAATAGATCAAACGCTTGGCTTGGTTTTTCCCTTTTCGATCGGCGGCAACGAGGGCTCGATCCATGCTGGGAAACAAGCTGACCCCCAAGGACGCCTTGGCGGCAAGGGCGAGAAATTGTCGGCGGTCGTTGGTTTCAAGTTGTTGGAACGGGTTCGTCATCATGCAAAATCACCCATGCTCATTGAATGAATAGAAATTCTCGTGTGTTGGCCAACGACCAAACAACGTTGCCGTATCCGAGCGGTCCATTTTGTTTGACTTCGTCGGCGGCGATGGCGATCTCGTCCTCATCCGGATCTCGGCTGAGCACGGTCAGAAAGACCGCTCGAATTCCACCACCCAGTGAGGCTTTGCGAACGATGTTGTTGTAGATGGTGGAGTTCTTTTCCAAGAACATGTGGGCAATGGGGCCATTGAACATGACTAGGATTTGAGGAACAGAACCAACCCTCGATGAGCCGGAGATCAGTTCTCGATCCGATTGTCCAAACATCCGCAAGAAATGGTTGGCAGGCACAGGGGATGGCAGCTCAGAAGCGCGAGCGAGCAACTCGCCTTTGTATTTGTAGTTTGCTTGTTGTGCATTTCGCTCACCGTCCGTTTTTGAAGCGAGCCGGTCTGCTTCCAGCACATCTTCAGCATCGACCTGCATCAAGTCCACTTTGAGATGCTGGGTTCGCAAATCTGCTGGCGGCTCACGGTACTCGATCGGATCAACGGCAAGCGTCAAGAAAGAATCCCAAACTTGCTCGGCGGACATGCGCCGCAGTCGTGGACCGGAAAAATGATATGGCTCTCCGAGAGGTACGTCCTCGGTTGACGACTGCCGTTGGTACGTGTCAGAATTCAGTAGAGTTCGAAGATACTCTTTCATATCAAAATTGAGTCGTTTCATTTCATCCTCGAGAAACGACATGAGTTTTGGATTTTCCGCGACGGTTTCGTCGGTCATATCGTCCACCGGTTCGATCTGACCTGCGCCGAAGAGTTGCTTCCAAAGCCGATTGGCAATGGTCTTGGCGAAACGTGGATTTTCTTTGGAGACCAACCACTTTGCGAAAGCCAACCGAGCGGGTTCATTGCTCTTGAGTTCAACGGGTTTACCAAAGAGTGTTCTCGGGGTAATTGTTGCGCCTGGCTTTAAGTCATCGTAAGCGTAATTCTTAGGGAGTTTGATTTTTCGATCGAGCGCGTCGTTGACCATTGCCATATTGATGTTGATCATTTGCTCGAACCGGAACTTGTTTTGTCGTCGTTCTTCCTCTTCTTGTTCGAGGGTGGCGTACTCTTTTTTGAGTCGTTCTGAAGGGTTGGTTTCCCAGTGTCGCTTGTCACCGCCGTTGCTCGATGGAAGCGTTGGGTACATGAACGCGGCCATTTCGTAGAACTCTTTTTGAGTCCATCGATCGAAGGGATGATTATGGCATTGTGCGCAACCAATGCGTGTCCCCAGGAAAATACGGGTTGTATTGTTAACAATGTCCAGCTGCATGCCCGGATCGCGTTGAAGGTACCCGGTTGCCGGATTGTCCCAGATCAATCCTTCGGAGGTCAGCATTTGGTAAACCAGTTTGTTCCATGGTTTGTTTTCGGCTAACGACTGCTTGAGCCACTGGCGGAACGGTTCGCCGCGAACGTTGTTGTTGAGCCGATCTTTGTATCGGAGCACATCGGCCCAATAATTAAAGAAGTGGCTCGCGTACCCTTCGCTATCGAGCAATTCATCGATCAATTTGGTTCGTTTGTCTGGATCCTTGGAATCCAAGAAGCGAGTGGTTTGTCGGTAGGTGGGAATCGTTCCAACAACGTCCAAATAGACGCGACGGACAAACTGCGAGTCGGTTGTTCGAGGATTGGGCTTGATGTTGAGCGCGGTGTAGTTTTCGGCGATCAGTTGGTCAATGCGTCTAGCAGCAGCCTTGACGTTGGCAATCGCATTGGGATCCACCGGTTTGGATTTGACGATGAATTTGGGGATCGGTGCCGGTTCTTCTTTTTTCTTATCTTTCTTGTCCGATTTCTTTTCGGTGGGTTTAGGAGTCAACTCTTTTGCCTTAGCTAGATCGACTTTCGCATCCTCGTCTTTTCCGAGTTTTCGGTTGGCTGCGGATCGACCTTGATAGGAGTCGACCAATTTGGGATTGATTGCGATCGAGCGATCAAAATCTTTGATGGCTTTTTCGTAGTTGCGCTTTTCGTTGTGAAACTCTCCCCTGGCTATGTAGGCGATGGCGTCCTCCCCTGCCGCAACGGCAGCATCGTAACTCTTCAATGCGCCCTCCGCGTTGCCTTGCAATTGCAGCGTCTTGCCTCGCAGAACGTGAGCTCGGACCAGTCGCGGACTGGACCGAATGGCTGCATCGATATCGTCGATTGCTTTCCCGTACTCTTTCTTCATGGAATAAAGGACTGCACGACAGCACAAGGCTTCCGGCTGACCGGGTTGTGTCTTGAGCGCTTGGTCAATGTCTTTGATGGTGGCTACCAGGTCCTTCTTAGCAAAATAAGCCTCGGCTCTGCGCTGGTACGCCAATGCGAGTTTTCCATTCAATTCGATGGCCTTGGTCTGATCCTTAATGGCTTGGTCGAAGTTCTTTTTGCCAACGTAGGCCATGCCTCGCAGACTGTACGCTTCGGCGGATTGAGGATCGATTTGAATAACTCGATTCAAGGAACGAATGGCTTTGTCAAATTCCAGACGGGGGAAATAGGCGTTGGCTCGATTCATGTGGGACTCGATGTGGTCCGACTTGACCTCGGTCCCAAGAAACGCGCTGTCGATGGCTGGCAAGTACTTACCCTGTTCAAACAGGGAGGCAGAACGAGCGGCGTACGCATCGGCCCGATGAAGGGTAGCCGACGGATCAAGTTTGCTTTGGGAAATGACCAGATCGAAATCTCGAATGGCTCCCTCAAAATCCAATTTGCCATGGGCCGCCCGGCCACGGATCACAAGGGCCGCAACACATTTTGGGTCCGATTGAACGATCTCGGCTGCAAGATCGCGAGCGCGGTCAAATGCTTTCTTTTGCAGCTCTTTGGTGGCCAAATCCAACTTGGCTTGATGCGAACTGGGGGGTTTCTTTTCCGCTGGCGCTTGGGATGCCGTTTGTGCGTGGAGGGCATGCGACCAAAGGGCTAAAAAAACGATTACCAACCAACGATGTGCGAACATGAGAGCCCTAAAAGGGAATAGACGAGGTAACGACCGTTCACAAAAAAGAAGCGGACGTATGCACTAAGTGTACTCAATCCTGGTTGATTTGGTCATTGGGACACAGCCGACAAAGTCAAAGTAGCCCTTGCAATGAAAGCAACGCGGGCTAGCTTTTCGTCATCGACTGCCAGACGTCTCGAATGATATCGTCGAGGCAACGGGCTGGCGAATACCGAATCGCTTGCTTGATTCTGGTCAAGTCAGGCACACGGCGACGAATATCCTCAAAGTCGTCATCGTACGCCTGCGAATACGACTGAAACTCGATGGTTGATGCCGGGTTTACTATTGCAATAACGCGATTCGCCATTTCCAAAATCGAAATAGGCTGGTCAGCACCAATATTATAGATACGGCCGTAGCTGCTGGGCGTGGCCATCAATTGGGTGACTGCATCCACCACATCCGACACATGTGCAAAGCAGCGTTCCTGTTGGCCGTCGTCATGGACGAGCAAGGGTTTGCCTGCAATCGCCGCGCTGACAAACCGAGGGAGGACCATGCCGTATGCCCCTGATTGTCTTGGGCCAACGACGTTAAAGAATCGGCCGATGACAATCTTCATGTTGCATTCTCGAACGCAGGCCAGCGCAAGGAACTCGTCGATGGCTTTACTGGCTCCGTAGCTCCAACGGGGTTTGGTGGTTGCACCAAAGACCAAATCGTCACCTTCGTTCCAGACCGACTTAGGATTCTTGCCGTAGACCTCGCTGGTGCTTGCCAAAAACAACGGAACTGCTTTGCCAGCCAGATGGAGACGCCGAAGTTCTTCGAGCAGCAACTGCGTTGGGAAAATGTTTCGGTGAATGGTCTGAATCGGTTGTTTTGCGATCAAGGCTACTCCAACGGCCGCGGCGAGATGGTAAACCACATCGATATTTCGGCAGACATCGTGCACCAGTTCGGCATTTCCAAGGTCTGCATGGATGACACGTAGGTTGGACTGGTGGATAACGTTGTCAAGATTGCTTCGTTGACCAGTGCTCAAATCGTCAACGACCGTCACTTGGTGTCCGAAATTCAAGAGGCGCTCGGTCAAATGGGAACCGATGAAGCCGTTGCCGCCTGTAACCAGTATGTGCATAAGGGACGCGGGGAAAGGAGAAACAGTCAGTAGGTCTGACCAAAACAGTCGGAGGGGCAAGTTTCAACATTTAACGATTGGGCAGGAATTGCCTGTCAAACGTTGCTAGCTAGGCCAAAACCATTCACGCTTCGCGTCAAACTTTCCGATTGGTCACTACTACGGTAAACTACAGACAGCTTTCGGCCAACACCGTATATGTGCTTCACTCGACCTTTTGTCCAATTGGGATAAACATGGAAAACCACGCTTCTGCTGCGGAGCAATTCTCCCAGGCAAACATGGCCAAACGCCTTGCACGTAGAATTTTTGCCGTGTGCTTAATGAGCGGGGTGGTAACCAGTACCGCATTTTCTCAGCAAGGAGGAAGCAAAACCGGAGGGACGCGTCCCGGATCAGGAGCGCCAGCCACACAAGGGACCAAGCCAGCGGCACCGGGGGCCAAGGCAGCCAGTCAAGCTTCCACCAAGCTTTCGGACAACGAAAAGAAACAAGAAAAAGCCCGAGAGATTTTTGCGGATGCAGCCAACGCCCAAAACAACGGGGCTTTTCCGCTAGCCATTGAACAATGGAAGCGATTGATCAAGGAATATCCCAACGATTCGCTCATTTCGAGCGCGAGGCACTTTCTAGGGATTTGTTACTTGCAGCAGGAGACTCCTAATTTCACTGCCGCGATTGACGAGTTTCGAATCGCCCTAAAAGACGCCGAACTCAAGCAACGCGAAGAGTCGCTCGTAAATCTCGGTTGGAGCTTGTATCAACAAGGGATGAAATCCGAGGGCAAACCTAGCAAGGATGCATTGTCGGAATCGGCCAAGGTTTTGGCTGCGTTGCTGGACAAATATCCTGACGGAAGTTTCGCTGACAAAGCTTTGTTTTATGCCGGGGAAGCAGAGGCAAGGCTAGGTAACTTGGATCGCGCAATCTCCTTTTACAACCAGCTTGTCCAGAATCGTTCGATGGAGTCATCCACAGTCCGCGCCGATGCACTCTTTGGACTGGGTTTGTCGTATGACGAGCAACAGCAGCCGATACTCGCCAAGGAACAATACGACTTGTTTCTGTCTAAGTATTCGAATCATCCCATGGCGAGGGAAGTCAAGCTGCGGAGCGCTGAAATAGCGATCAAGAATGACCAAGCGGCCGTGGCGGTCGATTTGCTCAAGCAAGTCGTTTCGTCAAAGGACTTTGAGAAATCGCCCAACGCAGACTACGCTTTGTATCGGTACGGTTTCGCCTTGGCCAAGGTAGGCAGGTTCAACGACTCAGCGACTGTTTACAAGCGTTTGGCCGATTTGTTTCCTAAATCGCAATTTTCGCAAAACTCGTCGTTGGCTGCCGGCCAAACATTGATGCGAGACAAAAAATTTGACGAGGCCTATAAGGCATTCGAAGGGCTTTTGCCTGTCAAAGACGATCGAGCCGCCGAGGCGGCACATTGGATGTGTCAGATCTCCATTCTCAAGGGGAAGCCTACAGACGCAGTCCCCGTCGCGCGCGAGGCTCTCAAATGGGGAAGCAAATCGCCATCGGCCATCGCATTGAAGATGGATCTAGCGGACGGGTTGTCGGCAGCTGCGGATGGCAAAGCCGAAGCAAAGACCATTTACGAACAACTTGCGCAGGAAAACCCGGATGATCCGATTGCACCCCGAGCCACCTACAATGCCGCCTTCGCCGCACTGCAGCTTGGAGCGCAGGCTGATGCGCAACGATGGAGCGAAGCCTTTGCCAAACGCTTTCCCAACGATCCACTCGCGTCGGACGTCGCTTATATTAGGGCTGAGGCTAGCCTGCAGCTTGGGCAGCACGAATCGGCAGCAACCGCATTTGAGCAATTGATTACGGCGGATCCAAACAATCCCATGCGTTCGTCGTGGGAGTTGAGGCTTGCGGCCGCGAAGTACTTGGGCTCACAGTTCGACGATGCGATTTCGCTGACTCGCAAAGCGCTCAAATCCCAAACGGATTCCATAGCGCGCGCCGAAGCGTACTTCCTACAGGGGTCAAGTCTGCTCAAGTTGGAGAAGTTTGACGAAGCAGTCGACGCTTTGAAAAAATCGAATGAGGCAAATGCAAAATGGGGACAAGCCGACGAAGTCTTGCTCATCCTGGCAGAAGCACAAAATGCTCGCGGCAAGAAAGAAGACGCGAAATCAACCTTGGAGAAGATACTCAAGGATTTTCCCAATACTCGATTTAAGTCGCAAGTTGAGTTTCGATTGGGGCAGATTTCTGCATCCACAAATGACCTGAAAAAAGCGCTGACATCTTATAACGCAGTCCTATCAACTTCAAAAGACAAGTCGCTCATCGACTTCGCCACCTATGGCAAAGCCTTTGTCTTGATTCAACAGGAACAATTCGATGATGCCTTGCGGCTGCTCGAGCCAATTGCTGTATCCGGACGTGACGATGGTGTTGGTATCGAAGCACGGGTTGCTCGTGCGATTTGTCTCCGTCAGTTGCAACGTCCAACCGAGGCGATTACGGTCCTGGATGAGCTTCTTACGTTGCGATTGCCAGCGGACCAAAAACCAAAAGCGTTGTACGAGTTAGGACTTTCGTACAGCGCTGCCGACAAGACAACTCGAGCGATCGAAACATTTCAGCAATTGATGGACACAGCTCCAAAGTTTCCCATGATGGACAAAGTCTATTACGAGATGGCTTGGGCCCATAAATCGGCTGGCAATCTAGGGCAAGCCAACGAAGTGTTTCAGAAATTGACGTCGAGTTACCCGGATAGTCCGTTGACCGCAGAAGCCTTTTTTCATTTGGGACAAGCCGAATACGACAATTCTAAATTCGATCGGGCCATTCGAGCTTATACGGTTGCCGCGACACGAAGTGTCGACGCGGCACTTCAGGAGAAGGCGCTTTACAAAATGGGCTGGGCCTTCTTTCAGCAAATGAAATATGACGAAGCGATCGAGCAATTCCGCAAACAGACACGAGACTTCCCTCGTGGCGGCCTCAATCTCGATGCGTCCTTTATGATCGCCGAAAGTTTTCTCAAGCAAGAGAAATACGCGGACGCATGGCCTCAATACGAGAGTGCCCGACGAGGAATTGAGAACGCTGACGAGCCGGACGCGGTTAGCGATCAAGTCCGTGCGCTGGTGTATCTCCATGGTGCACAGTCGGCCCGAGAACTTAAGAAATGGAAGGACGTGGAAACATGGATTACGGCGATGACGACCAAACTGCCTGGATCTCCCTACATCCACGTCGCCAAGTATGAACTCGCCTACGCTCGCCAAAGTCAAAGAAAAACCAACGAAGCATTGCAGTTGTACAGCGAAGTCGCAGAGGACCAACGAAACGAGATCGGCGCCAGATCTCGTTTCATGATGGGCGAAGTGTTCTTTTCCGATCGTGAGTTTGCCAAAGCAATTTCCGAATTTCAGAAAGTCATGTACGGATATGGCGGGACTCAGGCTCCCGACGACATCAAGAACTGGCAAGCGCGTGCGGCCTATGAAGCTGGACGGTGTAGCGAAGTGCTCATCTCGGACCAAAAGGGCGATCGAAGGAAAAAATCGATCGAGGTGGCCCGCAAATTCTTTGAGTTTGTCGTCAACAACCACGCCCAGCATGCCCTTGCAAAACAGGCTCAAGATCGCATCAACGAGCTGTCCAAAATGTAGCGATGCTGAATTCGGCCGTGCGCAGAGAACTTGCGATCAGAACCAACCAAGCGGTTGGAACGCCGTTTGCGCACTGCGAAATGGAAGTGGTCGAATCCAAAGGATTTAGCAACACCATCATCTACCGGTTTTCTAACGGTACAGGTGCCTACGCAATCCGAAGTTGGCCATCGCAAGCCGCTAGCCGAGACAAGATCGGGTTTTGGATCGCATGCAATCTCGAATTCGAACAGGAGTGTGCTCCCTTTCCCAAGTTGCATCGCTGGGTTCAGCATGACACTGGCAGCGATACAGTATTACGTTTGGGCGACCAGTTTTGGACGCTTGCCGATTGGGTCCAAGGTCATCCGCTTAAATTACAGGACACGGGTCTTGAGACCCTAGAACATCTCGGTGCTGTGCTTGGAGCCATTCACATGAATACGCAACGGATGTCGGAACGAGAGTTGAAGGGAATTCAAATTGTCAAATCATCTCCGACGATTTTGGAAAGACTTGCATTCCTCGATGGGCTCACATACGACGTGTTGCGAGTCGTTCCGTCAGATCATTTTTACGATACGCGGGGCATCAAAGACAAAGTTGTTGGCAGTTTGACGAAGCTATTGGAAAAGAAGGGGGAGTGGCAGCGGTTCCTAGGGGCATGCGCCAAGCGATTGAGGAATTGCCATTGGATCGTTCGAGATCTCTGGTACGAAAATGTCTTGGTCGATTCCAATTCTCGCTTTGTATCCATCGTCGATTTAGGAGCGGCACGCATCGATTGGCCTGGTCTCGATTTTGTAAGGCTCTTCGACAGCGTGATTGGAAATGCACCCCGGTTGGCAGGCGGTTCGGGCCAGGAGTGGTGGGGCAAGGCTTTGGCAGCCTACTCCAATGTTCACCCGACGCATTCGATTGACTCACTGGATGAGTGCATGCTTCTCGGCGAAATAACCACGAGCCTATCGATTGCGCAGTGGGTGCAATGGATCGCCGAATCCAGATTTCCGATGCAGAATCAAGACATGTGCGAGCGCATTGCGAGCCGTCTCGCTGAGCTTTGCTCCCGTTTTGCGCCCGACTGACCTCCTGTAGACCGATGATCGATTACCAACTATTCTAAATGGCTTGCTCAACATGTTTGTTTCAGCATTGAGCGAGTACAAAATTGGATCGACGAGATATGACCGCAAAAAACAAAGGCATCACGAGAATCGAGTACGAAGGGGTTTCAACCAGGGGATGGATGGTCCGCATCACTCGAGAAGGAAAAAGAAAGCAACAGTTCTTTGGCGACCGCAGTCATGGAGGAAAGAACAAAGCCCTGGCGGCTGCTAAGGCTTGCTATGCCGAGTGGTTGACCCAAGCAGCTCCCATTCGCACGACACGCAATGTCAAGACATCAAGAAACTCGTCCGGAAAAGTGGGCGTTCATGAGGTGCGGAATGTCGACTCAAGATGGGAGAATGCAGAGTCCTTCGGATACTGCGCTTCATGGGTGACGAAAGAGGGACAGCGCCAAAAACTCAGTTTCGCATGGAATCGGTACGGCAAACAAGCGGCTTGGAAGCTCGCTTGCTTGGCTCGACAAAAGGAATTGACCAATCGGGCTAAAGTCGTCGCTCTCTACGAAAAGCAAACTGGTAAGAAGGTAAAGTTTCGCAAGTGACGGTGCCCGTGGACGGAGGGGCACACATAGAGTCGCAGTACCTAGAAGAGACCGACGACTTTATTGTCGATTCGATTTCTCGCCCGTTGCAGATCGTCTTTCGAGATGAAAACTACGTAGCGGTTTTTAAGCCAGCCGGTATGGTTGTCCATCGCGGTAAGCTCTCGCCAGCACACGAGCCGGTCCTGCTCCAGACTCTTCGCGATCAACTCGATCGGTTGGTATACCCTGTTCATCGATTGGACCAACCTACCGCCGGGCTCATTTTGTTTGCACTCAATGGTTCCGCTGCTGGCAGAATGGTCGAGAGTTTTACCAATCGAAGCGTATCGAAGTACTACCAGGCTTTGGTGCGAGGTTATGCTCCGCGCGATGGCCTCATCGACAAACCTCTGAGCGAGAATTCTTGGGCGAAGCTGCCAGGCGAATGTACCGATGACGAAACGGCTCAAACCGCATCGACACGGTACAGCGTGTTGGCAAGATACCAAGTGCCCTGGCGGGTTTCCGATTCCGAACCGACTCGCTTTTCGTTACTTGAAGTTCAGCCGTTGACGGGTCGGTGGCACCAGATTCGCCGACACCTAAATCATATCGCTTGCCCTGTCATCGGGGATCATCGGCATGGCGATCACGGCTACAACCAAATGGTGTTCGAGAGACTTGGCGTCTATCGAATGTTGTTGACGGCGATGCGATTAGATTTCCGTCACCCATATACCGGCGAGCTGCAATCCATTGTTGTTCGTCGAGGAACTCAGTTCGATCGGTTGATGTCTATGCTGGAACGTTGGAGGGTTGAGGAGATTTGAGATTGAAGATTGGAGATTTCGACCGTATCCCTCACACCTCACACCTCAAGCCTCAAGCCTCAAGCCTCAAGTTAAGCCTTACTTCCGCTGTACGATTTGACACGTCCGGTACGACCATTGGCACTTGTTCCGGTATTCGATCTAGGTGCGGATCGTTTAGAATTCGATCCTCGCGAATGCGTGCGTGGCGATGACGAACTCGGTTCGCGTTGGAGAGATCTGGAATTCGATGTTAGCTCGGATAGCGAATCATTGATGGCAATCTTGGTCTTGAGGAGGCGCTCGATGCTGTTCAAATTGTCGAACTCATCCGAAGCGCAAAACGACACGGCGATGCCTGTGGCACCGGCGCGTGCGGTTCTACCGATTCGGTGAACATAAATTTCGGGCACTTCCGGCAAATGGAAATTGATGACGTGTGAAATACCGGAAACGTCAATACCACGTGCAGCAATATCGGTGGCAACTAAAATCGGTGGGCTATCCGATTTGAACTGTTCGAGATGGCGAGTTCTCGCATTTTGGCTTTTGTTACCATGGATTGCGACCGCTTTGATTCCACTGTTGCCCAAAACTTTGACTATCTGATCTGCGCCATGCTTGGTGCGTACGAAAACAATCGAACGGCCTATCGCATTCGTCTGGATGTAGCTGACGAGCAATTTGGTTTTGTTCGATGAATTGACGTAAAAGACCGATTGATCAATCAAGTCGGCTGTGGCGGCAACGCGAGCTACCTCGACGTATTTGGGTTCATACAACCATTGTTTTGCAATTTCGCGAATCGGATCGGGCATCGTGGCAGAAAACATCAGCGTTTGACGTTCCCGAGGAACGCGTGCAACAATTCGCTTGAGATCTCGAAGAAAACCCATGTCGAACATTTGGTCCGCTTCATCGATCACCAGGATTTCGACATCCGATAGACTGACAAATTGTTGGTTCATCAAATCCAACAAACGACCTGGGGTCGCGACCAAGATATCAACTCCGCGTTCCACACTGCGAACTTGCGGTGATTGGCTGACACCTCCATGGATTACGGCGACTCGAAGTCCAACGTGCTTTCCGTACGTGTTGAAGCTCATTCCGATTTGAGCAGCAAGTTCCCGGGTTGGGGCAAGTACCAAGCAGCGAAGCGGGCGAGGTCCTCGAGATTGATTGGCGGGCAGAGCCGGCACATCTGAATATTGACCACCCGGGGTGGTGCAAGCAAGATGCTGAAGTGTTGGCAGGGCAAAGGCGGCGGTTTTTCCGGTTCCCGTCTGCGCACAGCCCATCAGATCAAAACCGTCAAGCAAAACCGGAATGGCTTGCATTTGAATCGGAGTTGCCTCCTCGTAGGAAGCACTTCCCAACGCTCGTAGAAGAGGTGGAATTAGTCCTAGGCTTTCAAAGCCACTATTAATTTGGTTCAAACAATTATCTCACAAGAAGGCCCACGATTACTGGGCAGTGTAAAGCCTACTGCACAAAAGGTGCCTGGCTAGCGATCCCATCGCTTCGACTTAGAAGCAGAGTCGTTTCTCATTTAAGGGAAGTGTAGCACGAAAACGGCAATAGTCAAATTGCTTCTACAGTTGACCGCTAGAAAGCACACGAAACACCAGTCCCACCCGCTTTCTAATGGGCGGCAAAGGATTGTTGCAGGTAGTGGACCTTGTGAAAGATCCCTGCGATCTAGGAGGTTTAACAACCTCCACTACGCAATTGAGCCCATTAGTCTTGAGCCCATTTAGCGGCGTTGACGTCCAAGCAACTTTTGCAATGCTTCTTGGTTCTTGATATTGTTTGGGGAGTTGCTGGTGCCGAACGGTATTACGGCTACGGCGGTCCCATCGATGGGTGTATCGATGGATTTCATCAATTCGACCACGTTATCTATCAAATAGCTAGGGGCTGACAAAACCAAGGCGTTGGCTTCGCGATCAACACCGACAGACAGCAGACCTTGATACTCGGGATTGGTCGCCGTAGCCGCGACGTTTTGGTTGTACCCGGATTGTCCATAGGTCCGGTAGGGCGAAAAAGAACGATCATTGACATTGAGCAAATCCCTATAGACGTCTTTGATCAGATCGACGACGTCGCTTGCTCGACGATGTTCAAAGCGATAGATGCGCTGCGTTCGGACCAACCGATTGTCATCGGATGTTGGCTGATCAATGATGGGTATCAATTCGGAAATCAGTCCGATTTGTTTTGGGTTTGCATGTTGAACCAACAGTCGATTGGTACGATTGTCGATATCGATTTTCATTGCCGAACTGGTGGACAGCTTGGACGAAGGGGCGGTTAGCGTGTGCTGCAACATCGTTTCCAACTGCAGCCGCACCGAGTAGGCTTGTGCGTGCTTTAGCTGAAAGACTCGGACGTCCTTGGAGGACGGAGTGAGTTGTTCGATCAGTCGCTTCGCCGACTCGGCTGCGATTGGATCTCGCGACAAAACGATCAGTTCGCCGTTTTCTCCCTCCACGACACGGACGGGCGATTTACCCGTATTGACTGGCGGATCGATATACAACTCGGTGGTCGATATGAGCTTGAGCGGGTCCTTTTTAATTGCTCGCATTTCGCCAACTGTGTCGGATAAAGGCTTGGCAGGTGCTGTAGACGGTTTGTTGACTGGTTGGTCCGCAGCATGGTCTTTCTCTTCGAAAATCAAGGGCGAGTCGCTCATGTCGCGCCAGAGCTTTTTCATTTTGCTAGAAACTTCGTCGAGCGAACCACCATTCAAAGGAATGATATGCATCTGTGCCACGGCCGAACTCGGAGCAAAGGACTCTCCCAAACGGATCAAGAACTCGCGGACTTCGGTAACTTCGTCGGGCGTAGCCCACAACAACAATCGCTTGTGGTCCGGGTCCGATTCGATTTGGAATTTGCCATCGCTGGCAACACCTGGCGACGAGGATGGGCGATCGGGAGCCTTGAGAATCAACTGAACGGATTTGGCGGCATACATCGGATCCAATGCGGACAATTGCAATACAGCCGCTGATCGCTTTTCTGCGCGGAAACTGTCGACGACTTGCGAGATGGTGAGATGATCTTCGGGGGATGCAAAAACGATGAGTCGGTTGTATGCGGCTTCGTGTTGAATACGTGTCTCTTTGGCTAGATTGCCACGCTCTTGCAATGAAATGAGCAGTTTCGAGACCGTGTCTGGATCGAATCCGTCCACCTCGTGTACCTTGACTTTTCGGATCGTATCCCAGGTGGAGATCGCATCTGGGAGCGGCTTGTCCAGGGCTTCAATGGCTTGACGAACGATTTCGATTTTGTTGGGCGGAGCATTGACGAGGATACTGTTTTCTTTGTCGTTGATCGTGATATAGATCGACGGGGCTTTCTTTTCAGAAATCAACTCCTTGGCACCCGCTCCCATTTGCTTGACGGCTTCGACTTTGAAACGGGCTTGTTCGATATCCAATTGTGTTGGCGTCGAGCTGGATGTCGAATCGGCGGAAAGGCCTACGAGCTGTCGTACTTTGATCGCGATTTCCTCCGCTTTGCGATATTTGAGGGGGAATTCGGCAATCCGTTCTCGTCGTCCTTCGTCGTTCTCGGCTCGGGTTAACAGTCCTTGAACTTCTCGTAAATTCACTACCGCATCCATGGCTTCCAAGCGGTTCGAGCTGACCATCGGAAAGAGCTTTCCAAATGGGCTCATCAACGGCGAGAATTCTTTCGCGGCTTCCTCGGCAATCATCCATTCCAACGAAAACGACACTCGCACAAATTGGTGCGGTTGACAGCTCGCTAATTCATCGGCGGAAACATGCGGAACCAACGTAACGTCGATATCTTTGAGTGGCACAACCCGTAGTACTTCGCCCCGCTTTAGAAGGGTAAAGCCGCGTCCGAGCAACTGCAAGTTGACCAGATCTTCCGCCTCGACCAACGAATATTCCTGCGTACTATGCAGATTGAACGTACCCTCGGGCAACGATTGCCAATCGAGATTCAACTGCAATTCGGTCGCGAGCCATTTCAACGCTGGGAGCCACTCTTGGTCGCGGAACGCCAATTGGACCTTTTTCTGTTCGATGTCCGATCCAGATACTTGGCCCGATGGTGGTTCCGCAGTCGATTGAGCTAAGAGTTTACTTGCTGCAACCAGTGCGAATGCTGCGAAACAAAGAACGAACACGACCGACGGCGGAATCGTACGCGGAAGCATGATGTATTGGGCGCTAGAGAGCGTTGGTGGGAGTAATTGGCGGGACCTGGATGACGTTTGTGACCACCGGAAATCCGATTTCCTAGTCAAAATACTCGCGTCAACAAAGGCATTACTGTTGGTTCGAGAGGTGTCGAAAACCTAACAACCAGCGTTATAACATGAACTTAACGGCTCCCCCAGTCAAGGGATTTGCCTCTTCAGGCTAAAAAATCGGAGTCTTCAGCCGCAATTCTTGGCTGCTTCGAGCGTATTCCTAAGCAGCATGGCGATTGTGAGCGGGCCAATCCCGCCCGGAACAGGTGTAATCGCACTAGCGATTTTTGAGACTGGCCCAAAGTCGACGTCCCCAACGAGCTTGTCCTCCAATCGGTTGATTCCCACGTCGATCACTACGGCCCCCGGTTTGACCATCTCCGCAGTAATGAAGTTTGGCCTACCAATGGCCACGACCAAAATATCGGCTCGGCACGTGATTTCACTCAAGTTGCTCGATTGGCTATGGCAGCACGTTACGGTCGCATTGGCGTTCGCCTTTCCCATCGGACCGCTCCGCTGCAAGAACATCGACACCAATGGTTTGCCGACAATGTCGCTGCGTCCAACCACCACAACTTCCTTTCCGCAAACATTGATCTGGCATCGGCCCAGCAATTGCATGACGCCATGAGGAGTGCATGGCAAGAACCGTGGGCGACCTTGGGAAATTAAGCCAACATTCTCCGGAGCAAAGGCGTCGACATCTTTTGCGGGAGCGACTGCATCGAGCACCAGCCGCTCATCGATTTGTTTTGGCAGCGGCAGTTGGACTAGAATTCCATGTACCTTGGGGTCTTGATTCAATTGTTCTAGCAAGTCGAGAAGTTCGACGGTGGTTGTGCCGCCTGGCAATCGAAACAAACGGCTTCGGATACCTGCCTTTTCACATGCGATTTCCTTGTTCCGCACATAGACTTGACTGGCCGGATCATCCCCCACCAAAATCGCGGCCAGGCAAGGTTCCACTCCCTGGTCCTGGATTAGGCGAGCCACCTCGTCGGCAATCTCTTGGCGAATCTCAAGTGCTATCGTTTTGCCGTCTAAAATGCGTGCAGACATAAGTATCGTTACTGGAGTTTCGAGGAACGTAGCCCGGCGTTTCGGGATATCGGCAAAATCGCCATTTGTTATATTGTTTGCCCAGGTGGTTCGTCGAGCCATCTTGACGCTCCTCGAATGTCTCAGGACCCCGAGCCGGGTAGACGCGACATCCCCTTCACGCATCTTCGATACGAATCCACTATCACCGACTATCACCGTATGGCCGATAACGAAAATACCACCGAAGAGAAACTTAGCCCAGTCGAGGGCATCAAAACCGCGAGCAACTATTTGCGGGGTTCCATCCAAGCGGAATTGGCTGCGACCACAGATCATTTCGGCAAGGATGACCTTCAGCTTCTCAAGTTCCACGGTACCTACCAGCAAGACGATCGGGAAGCGAGGGGAGGCACTACCGAAAGTGGAAAATCGGAGAAAGCATACAGCTTCATGGTCCGAAGTCGTATTCCAGCCGGAATCATGACGAGCCAACAGCTTATTGCGCACATGGACCTTTGCGATCAAATCGGCAATACGACGCTCAAGGTCACGACCCGCCAAGGTATCCAACTGCACGGCATCTTGAAATCCAATTTGCGTCAGTGCATCAAGCACATCAATGACGTCCATTTGAGCACATTGTCTGCATGCGGGGATGTGAATCGTAACGTGATGGCCTGTCCGGCTCCGTATCAAGACAACGTACGCCCGGTACTGCAAAAACTTGCATACGACTTGGCCATGCATTTGGCACCTCAAACGAAAGCATACTATGAGCTTTGGCTCAAGGACCCGGACACCGAAGAGGAAACCTTGGAGGGTGGAAGCGACGAGTTCATTGAGCCGATTTACGGCAAGACTTATTTACCTCGCAAATTCAAAACCGCAATCGCTTTACCTGACGACAATTGCACCGACGTGTACACGAATTGCCTGGGCTATATCGCAGTGATTCGCGACGGTCAAGTGATCGGCTACAACGTCACCGTGGGAGGTGGCTTGGGCGTGACGCCTAGTGCCAAGAAAACGTTCCCGAGACTCGCCGACCGAATGGCCTTTGTGACCAACGAACAGGCCATCGGGGTGGCTGAAGCGATCGTCAAAGTTCAACGCGATTTCGGATATCGGGCCGACCGCAAACGCGCCCGGCTCAAGTACTTGGTGCATGACCGAGGTGTAGAATGGTTTCGAAGCAAAGTGGAGGAATACTTTGGAACGAAGCTTTCCGATTGTACGCACGATGATGTTCGTGAACATAACGACCATATGGGGTGGGATGCACAAGGAGACGGACGCTGGTTCTACGGCTTCAACGTGGAGAATGGCCGACTTTATGACGATCAAGACCGCGCCTGGAAAGCAGCCCTACGAGATATTTGTCAAGAGTTGCAGCCTGAGATTCGATTGACGGCACACCAGAGCATCTTGTTCTGCAACATTGAAGAAAAAGACCGCAGCAAGTTAGAAGGGCTAATCAAAAGACGAGGCTTGCCTCTCTCGGAAGAGATTTCCAACGTGCGTCGCTGGTCGATCGCATGCGTTGCCTTGCCGACGTGTGGTTTGGCGATTACCGAGAGCGAACGAGTATTGCCGAGCCTGATCGATGAAATGGAAAAAGCCCTAGTGGATTTGGGACTTGAAAAGGAACTCTTTACAGTACGAATGACCGGATGTCCCAACGGCTGTGCTCGGCCATTCAACGCGGATATCGGATTAGTTGGTAAAGCAAAAGGCAAGTACACCGTTTACGTCGGGGGAACTCGCTTGGGTACTCGGCTGGGCTTCATCTACAAGGATTTGATTCCGCTCGAGAATATCGTAAACACGTTGCGACCACTCTTCGTCGCGTTTACAACCAATCGCAACCATGGCGAGTCCTTTGGCGATTTTTGTACGAGAATCGGCGTCGAGCAACTGGTCAAGTGGCACGACGAAGCCCAGGTGCCAAACTAATGCAGAGTAAAACGATTGTCCCAATCGTTGCCGGGAGCCATTGGGACTTGCGCATCTTATTCGATCAGTTTCCGCCACCATGATTTCGGAGGTGGTGGAGGCAACGGGTCCACTTTCTTCATCGGTTGAGTTTCCTTCATACTCCCTTGAGTGCGAGGTATCACGGGAGCAACCGGAATCGATGCAATCTCGTCTTCGACAAAGATGACTTCCATTCTCAATGCGCCCGCTTGAACAATGTCGCCTGGCATCAATGCTCGATGTTGGACGCGGACATCATTCACGTAGGTCCCGTTCATCGATTCCAGATCCTTGACCACAAGCGTTCCTTCGCTGTTGTGTTGGAACTGGCAATGTTTGCGGCTAACCGATTCGTGGTCGATACACAATCCACAACTTGCGTCGCGCCCGAGTACCGTGGGCGGAATGAAAGTCCACGTTGTCTCGCGAAGGTCGTCTACTTGGTTTTGCAGATGAAGTCGATATATCATGGTGATCGCCCAAGAATGGATGAGTTGATAAAAAGGGGGCGAAAGTATTCTACATGGTGCCGTTGAGACGAATGAGCCGCGAATCGGTCTCAGCTCCTAAAAAGATCGCTCCTAAAAGATCTCGTCGCGGATCCTCACGCTGATCCGCATCGTTTTCCGAATTCCGAAGGTTAATCCTGCGTATTTTTGACACTTCTCGCCAATCGCCAGGTTACTCGACATCGAAAGCGACGACATTCCTTTTTTTTCGTACTCCTGCTCGTACACAGCAACTGCAGTGCTCGTACTCATAAACGCAGCCGATCCTCGAGTAGGAGTACCTTTTCACCCGAGAACGAGTACGATTCTTAGTGTCTTTCGTGCGGGCAATCAGCGAAAGTGTCGGATTATTATTTCGCTACAGGTGCATGCCGACAAACCCGCCGCTGGACTCGACGGCTTGTTCCATCTGCTGCTTACGCTTTTTGGTTTGCTCCGGGTCTCCAGCTCCGATGTATCTGTCAAATTCGACCACAACGGCTTGGGTTACAGATTCTTGAAACCACGTCACAACGTGTTGTTCCAGCCAGGAACACGTTTCCTTGTCCAGCGACACGTTGAGGCAGGCATGTCTCGTATAGCTATCTGAGTCATCGGTGAACACAACCCCTTCGAACTTGAA
This sequence comes from Pirellula sp., assembly GCA_040080875.1. Lineage (GTDB taxonomy): Bacteria > Planctomycetota > Planctomycetia > Pirellulales > Pirellulaceae > JBKCUI01. The sequence continues at coordinate 3,975 of JBEBHM010000029.1, read as the reverse complement.
AGCGATCATGCCGCGTTTAGGATCATTGGTCACAAAGAACTTGCAGGATGCATTGTGCAAAAAATAAGTGTTGTATGTCCCGTGTTCGGCAATGGCAGTTTTGATGCGATCGTATTTGGCTGCCAAGGCGGGGGATGCATCAAGTGGAGGGTCCAGTCTAGCCATGCTCCGCAATGGCATGCAATCAAACGTGATGTCTACGGGTCGATAGTCAGGATTCAAAATACCGCTTGGATTTGTATTGCTCATTTGCCTAGTCCTGCTCTCATCCTATCGCGGGTCGCATCAAGGTCGCATGAGACCTTGTCGGAATTCCAATGGTCGTGCAGTGTATCGTGAGTCGGCGCTTATTTCTACGTAGTGAAGGCAGCGTTCAACAGTTCGCGTTCTTCCATTTGGTGGGCTCGCAAAGAACCTGTGGATGGGCTTGCGGATTCTGCTCGAGAGATTCGCTCTAGCTTGAACCGAGTTGAGAGATCGTCGCCCCATCGTACTTTGACAAATTGCCAGGCACCCATATTGGATGGTTCATCCTGATACCAACAAAGTGGAATTCCAGTCGGGTAGACGCTGAGCGCTTCCAAAACTTTGCTAGGTTCCAGGGGATAGAATTGCTCGACACGAATCAGCGCGACGTCGGCACGCCCGAGCTTGGTTCTCTCCGCCAATAAATCATAGTAAGCCTTGCCGGTGCACATGATGATCCGAGACGTCGGGGTACCCGCTGGGCGATTGTCCGGCAATATTTTTTGAAAGTGCCCATGCTCGATTTCCTCCAGTGTTGAGACACAGACTTTGTTTCGGAGCAGGCTCTTAGGAGTCAAAACGACGAGCGGTTTGCTCCATTTGGATTTGACTTGTCGACGCAGCAGATGAAAGTACTGAGCCGGCGTGGAGGGTTGCGTGATTTGAACATTGTGCTCAGCCGAAAGAAGCAGGAATCGTTCGAGCCGCGCGCTGCAATGCTCAGGTCCTTGCCCTTCGAATCCGTGCGGCAACAACATCACCAAGCGGCTGAGACGTCGCCACTTGTCCTCTGCGCTCGTAATAAACTGATCGACAACGCATTGAGCGACATTCCAAAAATCCCCGAACTGAGCCTCCCACAGGACAAGTCCTTCAGGAGAATCAAGACTGTACCCATATTCAAACCCTAAAACAGCCGCTTCGGAAAGCGGACTATTGATCACCTCCACTCGGGCCTGATTCGGCCCAAGGAAAGCGAGAGGTAAATATTTTTTGTTGGTTTCGACATCGCGAACAACTGCGTGCCGTTGCGAAAACGTGCCTCGTTCGCAATCCTGCCCCGAGAGTCGCACCGAGTGGCCCTCGGATGCCAACGATGCAAATGCCAACAACTCGGCAGTTGCCCAATCGAGTGGCTGTTTACCTTGTCCCATCTCCCGACGATCGTCAAACTGTTTCACCAGTTTCTTGTGGAGGTTGAATCCCAAGGGAACCGTCGAAACTCGAGTAATCAAATCGGACGCAATGCTCTTGGGGATGGCCGTGGTTACTTGCTCGTTATTCGGTTCATTCCCTCCAAAGAAACCTGCCCAATATCCGGTAAGACTCTGCAAATCATGAACAAAAGGTTCAGTCTTAGCTAGCTCGAATTCGCGAGACAAGCGGTTGTGCCGCACTTCGGCGATCGCGTCGGCTTCTTGACGTGTGAGTTCGTTCATGCTCAGCAAATACTCAAGATAACTCTCTCGCAAGTTTTTGCGTTTTTCGATCGCGCTGTACATCACGGGTTGCGTATAGCGAGGCTCGTCTCCTTCGTTGTGCCCAAGTCGACGATAAGCATACATGTCGATGACAACATCTTTTTCAAACTCCTTTCGAAAATCCATGGCCAAGTTGACCACCTGAGCCACAGCTTCTGGGTCCTCGCCATTGACGTGAAAAATTGGAATTTGAAGCATCTTGGCGATGTCGGTCGCATAGGTACAGCTGCGTGCTTCGTCCGGCTCGGTCGTGAATCCAATCTGATTGTTCAGAACGATGTGCAATGTACCGCCGGTCCGGTATCCCGGTAGCTCGCTCAAGTTGAGCGTCTCTTGAACAACTCCTTCACCAATAAAGGCGGCATCGCCATGGATCAAGATCGACATATTGTCGGTCCGATGGACATCTCCAGCACGATCCTGTTTCGCGCGGCAACGCCCCAGCGCTACCGGATTCACAAACTCGAGATGACTTGGATTAAAGCAAAGCGAAATGTGCACTTTCTGGCCGGTGCTGGTTGTCCAATCGCTGCTATAGCCCATGTGGTATTTGACATCTCCACCGCCACGAAACATCTCGGGCTTGGGGTCATCAAAGGACCAAAAGATGCTTTGAGCTCGCTTGCCCATGATGTTGGCCAATACGTTTAAGCGTCCTCGGTGAGCCATCGCCAAGATAACACCCGTGATGCCATGCTGTCCGGCCTTTTCAAGAGCTCGGTCCAGAAGCGGAATGAGACTCTCGGCTCCCTCAAGCGAGAAAGTCTTCGCCGTCGCATACTTTTTGCGAACGAACTCTTCGAATATCGTTGCATCAGCTAGTTTCGTGTAAATGCGAGTCTGCACGTCGCGAGCCAGTGGAAGTCTGTTTTCCGTGGTCTCCATTCGCCGTTGTAGCCAATCGCGAATGTTGCGATTGTCGATGTGCATGAACTGAGCCCCGATACTTCGGCAATAAGTATTACGGAGCTTTTCGATGATGTCCGCCAACGTTCGACCCTTGGCATATTCCAGGGTTGGCGAAGTGAATGGTCGACGAAGATCCTCGTCCGTCAGGCCGTGCGATTGCGGATCCAACTCGGGCGGACCTTTACGTGCCAGACCTAGCGGATCGATCTTGGCCATCAAATGCCCTCGAACTCGATACTCGCGGACCAATTGATCGACTCGTTCCTGCATCCGAGCCAACCACAAGGCGTTCGGATGCGACTCTGTCTGAGATTCGCTACTGCCGACCGACAAGTCATTCTCAACAAACGAAGATTCGGATTGAGCCGCTAACGAGAACTCCTCGAAATAACGCTTCCAAACGTCGGAAACACTGTTTGGATCCTGGATGTAACGCACGTATAAGTCGTCGATGTAATCGAGACTGTAGGTATTCATTTCGGTTTCGCTTGATAAATAAGGTTGCCCCTGCTGCGGTCGTTGTTGCACCGTATCGGAAACGGGAACATGACACGGTAGAGGAGACGGAATGCATTCATCGTAAGAATAAGATTTGTGTGCGGATTCATAGAATATAGGCAATGTTGGATCAATGCCAAGGTTTCGTAATCCGCCCATCTTTCATGCTGACGAGCAAGAACCTGCCGCTAAGCAAAGGAGGCGAGTTTCCCATTGTTCAAGCCTACAGGCGTAAGTCAAACGCATTATAGCTCGGCTGAGTCGATCGGAAACCGCGACATGTCGTTTATTTCCGGAGAATCATGTGGAAGCGTCGCTCCGCGCCCCGAATCGTTTCTGAACCGTGGATGCGTCGCTCCGCGACGCATCGCCAAGGTAGAGCGTCGCTCCGCGACTTCTGAGCAAAACCGCACGGATTCGTGGCCGCTGTCGACGTAGGGTCGCGGAGCGACGCTGCGACAAAGCCATTCCTCACAATCCGCCCCGCAAAGTAGCCCCAATCCGGAATTTCAACGCAAATTACCAACTTTGACAAAAGACTGATGTCCGTGACGTCGATAAGAGAAAAACCCGAGGTGTTTCATTCCCCTCGACGATGCGCGATCAAGGAGGATCAGGAGGATGGAAATCAATCGAGTTCGCCCAGATGGCATCCAACCATCCCGGTCGTTCGTATTCAAAGCTGTTGAATTATTCTCTTGGATTTCACCCGCGATCTTTTTTGCCTCCTTCAGCTTCTTCATCGCGACTACTCAAGGCCAAGAAGAATTATCGCCACTAATCCGAGCCAAGCCGAATCCATTCCGCGACGGTTCATCCGACTCGACCTTGAAACAAACAA
>JBEBHM010000028.1:0-22935 GCA_040080875.1 Pirellula sp. | reverse complement strand
TTAAAAGCAACGCTTCAATTCACAGTTTGAATCCGTTTCACAATTCATTTTGCTGTTGGCATGTCGTCCACTTACCGAGAAATAGCGCTGACGCTCTATCGATGGGCCACCGGGTTCGAAAGATCTCGGTTAGCTCAGTCGTTTTGTCGTGAACAGTGGTTTCCTGCTTGCATACTGTTTTATCATCGCGTCTCCAACCACTCGATGAACGGCTGGTCGATTCCGGTATCAAACTTTGTGTGTCAACTGGAATGGCTCCAGCGTCATGTTTGTCCAGCTTCACTCGACGACATCCGATCGACGCAGCTTCTTGGGACGCGATCTAAGCCCATGGTGGGTGTCACGTTTGACGATGGCTATGCCGAAAATTGCCAGCATGCGATTCCTTTACTCTTGGAACGACGTATCCCCGTTACCTATTTTGTTTCAACGCATTTTGTCGAAACGGGTGAGCCGTTCCCGCATGACTTATCCGCCGGTACTCCGTTGCGTCCGAATACAATTCGCGAGATTCAAACGATGGCGGACCAAGGCATACAAATCGGAGCACATTCGCATACGCACATCGATTTTGGCAAGCCATTGAGCGAGCAGTCCCTGCGTTCGGAGATCGTGGATGTACGCAAGAAATTGCAGGATTGGTCGGGCCAGCCGGTCGACTACTTCGCGTTTCCGTTTGGACATCAAGAGAACATCTCTCAGCAAGCCATCGACTGTGTATTCAACGCGGGATACAAGTGTTTTCTTAGCGCGGCGGGAGGTTTCAATTGGCCCGGGCAGGACGCAAACCATTTGCATAGAATCCATGGCGACCCTGGGTTTGCGGCCTTCAAGAACTGGTTGACGTTCGACCCGAGAAAAATTAGATCCAAAAGTCAAATCGAGTATTCCCAACCCGAAATCAATTCGATGCGATGCGGTTCCGAGCTAGTTGGCACCAACGGTTAATCGATCCCCAAAATCCCATCTAGAAGCCGCATGAGAGACGCATGACATTGATAACGCCGATTACACCGATCCTCACGACGGCAACTCCCACGATGGCCGCGAGGAAGCTGGACGATTTGGTGCCCAATCCAATGCGGCCATTGAAGACGCTCTTTGTGATCACAAGCATGCCCGTCGGTGGCGCAGAAGTACTTCTGGTCAACTTGCTGCGTCGTTTCAGATCGACACACATTTTGCCATCGGTAGCGTGTCTCAAGGACAAGGGGCCACTTGGCGAAGAGATCGCTCTTGAGTTTCCAGTAAGTGCTCATTGGTTAAAGAGCAAATACGACCTACGCGTCTTGTCGAAGCTTGCTGGTCACATGCGTCGCGAGAAAATCGATGCGGTGGTGACCGTGGGAGCTGGAGACAAGATGTTTTGGGGTAGGCTCGCGGCGCGATTGGCCAACGTACCGGTCGTATGCAGCGCATTGCACTCGACCGGCTGGCCCGATGGCGTAGGCAAAATGAACCGTTGGCTTACCTCCATTACGGACGCTTTCATCGCAGTTGCAAACCCACACGGACAGTTTCTTGTCGACTTTGAACGATTTCCTGTGAACAAAGTGGTCGTCATCCCGAACGGCGTTGACACCCAGCGATTCGTACCGGATGAATCACATAGAATTCCGGTTCGGAGAGAGCTAGGAATCGAGGCTGGGGCTCCGGTGATTGGCATCGTGGCAGCCCTTCGGCCAGAGAAGAACCATGAGTTGTTATTGCAAGCAGCTCGCCGAATTGTCGACGGACATCCGAAGGCTCAATTCATCATTGTAGGGGAAGGTCCGGAGCGTCCGAAAATTGAAAAATTGGTTGATACTCTTGGTCTCAAGTCGCATGTTCACTTGCTGGGTAATCGGTCCGACACACCGCGACTGTTGGCGGCGATGGATGTCTTTGCTTTGACTAGCCACAATGAAGCCAGCCCAGTCTCGATCCTCGAGGCCCTATCATGTGAGGTGCCGGTGGTGAGCACGCGAGTCGGCTCGGTCGCGGAGTCGGTTCACGATCAATGGAACGGGTTTACCGTGGAGCCGGGGGACACGGACGGAGTTGCGAGCAGAATTTTGCATCTGCTATACAATCCCGAGACCGCCGAGATGATGGGTCGCAACGGTCGCGAGCACGTGCAGACCCATGGTTCGTTGGACACGATGGTGAGCATGTACGAGCAACTGATCCACCGCATTCTGGAACAAAAGCGGCTTTGAAGAGCTATGAGCGACAAGGTGTAAGCTATAAGGAGTAAAGTGTAAGGCGTATGCCAGAAACCGCCATTCTTGGGTTCGAGGCATCTAAGAGATTGGGGTTGCGAAATGCATCACGCACTCGGGGCCGCTGTTGTTTTCCCCAAGCGAATGGTGTGCTTGCACAATTGGTGTTCGGGCACGTGATGTTCTGGATCCGCAATCGCTCGAAAGAGGATTTGAATTGCGATGCGACCCATCTCATTCCAGTCCACTTGATGACATGTCAGTCCGTGAATTTCCTCGCCACCTGCACCCATGACACTGACGTCCTCGGGGACTCGAATTCCACGTTTCTTAAATTCAGAAATGACGATTCCGGCGAGCGTGTTGTTAAAACAATAAAGTGCGCTTGGGGGTGTCGCAATCCCAAGAAATCTGTCGACTAACTTGCGTGCTCCGGGCGGCGTCAACTCGGTCAAGAGTTCCCATTTTTTCATGCGTCGCAGGCCTGCGTCCTGCATGCCTCGATGGTACCCCATGGGTCTCCAACGATTGATATCGTCCCTGTTCCAATGCGCATACGCAATGCGTTGATGTCCTAATCCCGCAAGATGCAATACGGCCTGCCTCGCTCCTTCGAAGCTATCGTCGCGCACGGTATTGACGTTGGGCACTTTGGTATCTTCGTCGACGAGCACGACGGGCAAGTTGCGGGCTGTCAATCGTCGCAACATTTTATCTTCGGAGTAAGAGACAATTAGTAAGCCACGCAATCTCGCATTCTCACATAAGTGTTGAACTGCTTCGCGCAAACCCACGTGTGAGGTGTGGTGGGCCTCCAGTCGAAAGCCTGCAACACCAGCCTCCGACAATGCTCCATGCATAATCAATCCGCTGATCGCTCGATTCGCTAATTCTTCTTGCCCCTTGGACTCGGTAAAGTCGGCTTGCAGATAGCCAAACAACTTCGATTCGATTTTGTTGATCTGTTCGGGGACACACGGGGGCTTAGTGAATGTTCCACGGCGACGGACTTTGAAAAGCAACCCTTCGCGTTGGAGAACTTCGGCGGCCAATCGTACCGTTTCTCGCCCAACTCCAAGCTGTTCGGCAAGCTCGACTTCGGATGGCAGTTTCCCGTTAGGAAAACGATTCTCATGGATGGCCGAGCGCAAGGCCAATTCAACTTGCGCGACTAAGCTGATGGTACGCCCGATTCGATTGAACGTTTCGGGAGCGTTGCTCGCCTTTTTGGAAGCAGTGATTTTAGCCTTTGGCATCAGCAGGCCGTTCTAAAAAAGATCGTGATGCGGTAACGCAACGTTGATTGTGAGCATACGACGCGGCCCGTTGTGTTTGTTTTACCATATTACCATCGCATGGTGAATGCCGCATTGTTCTAGGGATTTCTTACACAACGTGATATCCTTGATCTCGTTGGCCAACAAATATGCAATTGTTCTAATCGGTATCCAATCCAACTTATTGGGGGAATGATCGTGAATTATTCTATTGATGGTGCTCGCTACACTTTAAGTCGGAGGTCCAATGATGATCGCAGACGTCATCGCTCCGGCTTCACTCTTGTCGAACTTCTGGTGGTCATAGCCATCATCGGCATTCTTGTCGGGTTGTTACTTCCGGCCGTTCAAGCAGCGCGCGAGGCCGCTCGGCGAATGCAATGTTCCAACAATGTCAAGCAGATCGGGCTGGCGACCCACACGTTGCACGACACGTATAGGAAACTTCCTTTGGCCGTCGCGACCAATGCCCGCGCTACCACTTACTTACCTAGTGGGGCGGTTGACCCCGCTCAGTGGTGGAACATGATCACACCAGGTCCGTTCCATGGTAAGAATTACACTATCTTTACGCACCTCCTGCCTTTCATTGAACAGTCGAACCTGTACAACACGTTTGATCCAAGGCTAGACGACGGCGGAACCAATGGCACGGCTGCGGTACCTCCTGCCACACGACGCGTTGTTCCGCTCGCAACCTACTCCTGCCCATCGGATCCTTCGATGGGAGGTGGCAAGTCCAATGTAACTCGATTTATCGTGAATCGAGATTCTTTTGCGTCGTCCTATGGCGCAAACTACAACGCTTTCGGAGATGGCATTGTTACAGAGGCTAAATGGAACGCAAACGGTGTGCGAGGATACAAAAACTTTGGTGCTTACACGGACGGGCTTAGCAACTCGATCTTTTATATCGAGATGTATGCAGGTTGTGTTCTGACGGGCGCTCCCAACGGAGGCGCTGCCGCCAGTTCTCATTGGTTTCACTCCAACAGCTGGATGCGCCCATTGGTTTGTGTGAACTACCCGTTCAAGGAGAACTATGATCCCGGTCCAACCAAATGCTTGAAATTCCAAGTTTCCCCTAACTGGGCGAATGGTTGCGACTCGGCTCGTGGCCAATCTGGGCACGTCGGAGGGATGAACGTAGCATTTGGCGATGGCAGTGTGCAGTTTATATCGGGTAGCATCACCGATACGGTCTGGCACAATCTTTGCAATCCAGCGGATGGAATTCCATCCGCTGAATATTGATCGGGCAACCGTCCAGAAAAACGCCACTGGGACCTCCCAGTGGCGTCGTCATGTTGCGATGCTTTAACAAACTAATTGGAATCGTTTTATGTGCAATAGCATATTTCGGCCTGTATGGATTGTTGCTCCTTGGACTCTCCTCCTTGTACTGATGGGTTGTTCGCAAGAAGCGTTGCCAAAGACCTACGTCGTAAAAGGCAAGTGCGTCCAGAAAAGTGGCAAACCGCTCCAAGGTGGCTTTATTACGTTTACCTCCATTGCCGATCCGGAACTGCGTGGTTACGGCGAGATTTCAAAGGATGGGACGTTTACGCGGGACACTGTTGCCCTCAGAAAAAACGCCACCAGTGAAAAGCTGGCGGGCGCCGTCGAGGGTGAGTTTCACGTGAACATTCGTCCTGACTCAGGCAGCACGGATGGTGGACCGCCCATCGGCGGCGGAAAACCCGCTTTCACGCTAAAGAAAACTTACCAAATCGAAGCCAAGGAACTCAACGAGATCACGGTGATTGTTGAATAAAGTTTGTTATAGTAATTCGATTGTTCCAATCGTTCCTGAGTTCTTGAAAGGCATTCCTACTTTCCGATATCACAAATCATTCGCATTATTGAGCCTGAGGCGCTAGCCGAGTTTCATGATCGATCGGCTAGCGCCTCAGGCTCACGACAAAGCTCGCGAAAGACTTGTGCCGAAAATTGGAAGATCTTCTGAGAACGATTGGGACGACGTTTTGACTCCAATTCTCAAGAGGACCATTTCATGCAAACAACCGAATCAACATCGAGACGTCATTTCATAACGACCTCAACTTCGACCGTTGGAAGTTCGATTGCGGCGCTCGCACTGGTACCTGCCGTTCATGCGGCGGGAAGCGACTTGTTGAAGGTGGGTTTGATCGGTTGCGGAGGGCGTGGTAGCGGAGCCGCAACGCAAGCCCTGAAAGCCGATGCGAATGTAAAACTGTGGGCGATGGCAGATGCCTTCGAAGATCGGCTTGAAAGTAGTCTTAAGAGTCTAGAGCGGTCCGACGATCTCGCTGGCAAATTGGATGTGACTCCCGAGCGACGATTCGTTGGATTCGAAGCTTATCGCGATGTGATTGCATGTTGCGATGTTGTTTTGCTGTGCAGTCCACCTCACTTCCGACCGATCCATCTTCAAGCCGCCGTGGAAGCCGGCAAACATGTCTTTGCAGAGAAACCATGCGCGGTAGATTCGCCAGGTGTGCGTCGGGTTCTAGCAACCTGTGCTGAGGCCAAACGCAAGGGCATTTCCGTTGTCTCTGGTCTTTGCTTAAGATACGACAACGGGTTTCGCGAGACGATCCAACGGATTCATGATGGGGAAATCGGCAAGATTCACACGCTCCAGGCAAATGATTATCGAGGTGAAATTTGGGTCAAGCCGCGACAGCCCGATTGGTCCGACATGACTTGGCAGATGCGCAACTGGTACTATTTCACATGGCTCTCGGGAGATTTTAACGTTGAGCAACATGTCCATTTGCTCGACATGTGTGCGTGGGCCATGCAGGACAAATATCCAGTGAAGGCGATTGGGAGTGGCGGCCGAGCAGTTCGCACTCGACCAGAACATGGTCACATCTTCGATCACTTCTCGGTCACGTATGAGTGGGCCAGTGGCGAAAAACTCTTTGCGAATTGCCGGCAACAAGCAAACTGCAAAGGGGACATTAGCGCGTATGTCACGGGCAGCAAGGGCCACGCGAAACTTCTGGAGCGCAAAGGAGGAAAGAGCATCAAAACCGAAACAGGTTTGTGGACGTTTAGTGGCCCAGAAAACCTGCACATGCAACAGGAACATGACGAACTCTTCGCCAGTATCCGATCCGGCAAACCGATCAACAATGGCGAGTACATGGCCAACAGTACTCTCCTGGCGATCATGGGCCGAATGGCGGCTTATACGGGGCAGGAAGTCACCTGGGATATGGCCATGAAATCGAAAGAAGACTTGTCACCTGCCAAATATGATTGGAACCTATCGCTGTCGGTTCCGCCCGTCGCTACTCCCGGTATAACGACCTACGCATAAAGCTGGAATCGTTATGAAATCACTTTTATGTAGCCTGCTGACCGCAGTATGCTTCGTTGCGTCGGCGCTGGGGCAAGAAACCGGTTTGGCCTCGAAGTATTTGCAGGATGCAGGAATCGGCAGCAATCCTTCCGTTCTGTTCCACGATGATTTCGAAGACGGCAAGATCGGCGAGAAATGGGATGAAATCAATCGACGAAGGGGACACAATGCGACGGATGATTCGAGTCCGGTCGAGGAGGAGAATACCCCGGCCGTCGCGCGCGGAACCCGCTCGGCCAGAGTGCAATTGAGCAAAGACGGCCACGAGGATGTTACGTTCGTAAAGTGGTTGAAGCCGGGTTACGACGAACTGTACATGCGCCATTACGTTCGCTATGGCAGGGACTACGGCTACCACGCGCACGGCGGAAGCGGGTTCATGGCCGACGCCGGTAAAGGACAGTTCAAGGGTGCCGGCAAAGCCCCGGATGGAGACAAGTTTTTCTGGGCTACCCTCGAACCCATCGGCCCTCGCGATTGGAACCCACCCGGCGCGCTAATCTTCTACGCTTACTGGTGGAAGATGAAACCCGATGGACGGGGCAACCACTGGGGCAATTGGTTTCAACCCAAACCGGAACAAGTCCCCAAGCTGGAGACCTGGACCTGCGTCGAATGGCGAGTGAGGTCGAACACACCCGAGCAAGAGGATGGCGAACTCGATTGCTGGATCGAAGGTCAGAAGTGCGGTGAATTCCGAAAAATCAATTGGCGATCCACGGACAAGCTGCATGTTAACAAAGTGCAGCTTTCGCTCTGGCTGGAAGCACAGGGTTACGCCCGTGCTGGCGGACGCAGCACACGCACCGTCTGGTACGACGATGTGGTAGTCGCAACGGCTTACATTGGACCTATCGCAAATGTTGCTCGACCAGATGCACGATGACCTCGGCTGACTCGATTGCGCCCACGGAAGATGTCTTTGGGAACATCAGTTTCGGAATCGTGCCTGCGCCAGCTCGCTGATAGAGTGCAACGTGCTTGGCAACATACTCATTCGGCAGCGGGCTACTTTGCATAGCCTTCAGCTTTTCCGTGTCAACCAGTTCTTTCGCTTTGGCCAACGCCGTCGCATAATTGGGTTTGGCTGTAAACAGGTAATGATGGAACTCAGCAAATTTGCCTTTGTCGACGGCCCAAACTGCGACGGCAAGTTTGGCAATATCGCAAGCTTCCAAGTGGCTCGCGTCTGTTGACTTGACCGTTGGGTTACATTTGCCATCCATTGGAACTGGCAAAGCAATGATGGCTAAACGATCACCAAATTTCTGCCGGGCGCCCTCGATCGCTTTGTGAGTCCGTTGACAATGTTCACAGGTATAATCAAATAATTCGACAAATACGAGTTCCGCATCGGACTTGCCCAGCAGTGGCCATGCGTTCGTTTCGAGCTTGACGTTGTTCAGAATACGAGTAGACCGGGCTTGCCCCTCGTCGATGCCAACCGCAACCTGACAATTTGCAATCGACAGAGGGTTCATATACGCCCAGAACAAACTGGAAGCTTGAACAACACTATTTTGAAAACGGTCATGCACGAGCGATGCATGTGTCGCAATCAGTCCCTTGGGTGCTTCAAAAAGCGATGATTCCTCTGTTTCCGTCGATTCAAATCCACCGCCATTTTCAGGATAATCAATAAGCTTATGAGTTACGGGTGCGGCACTCAATGTTTGTAACGCAATCAGTCCAAGGACTCCGGTGGCAGCGCCGCCACCGATCCATCGGTAGGAATGGATTGGGATCGGTAGATTCCATATGGAAACCCCACCGAGGATGAGGCCACCGGCATGTGCAACAAGACAATACTGACACAGATGTCCGATCCAAAAGACTTGCAACCCAATGAACCATACCGCAGCAGCTCCAGCGGAAAGCGATGCAATTCCAACGAGCCACCAACGAGCGGTTTGCAGTCGCTGCGAGACGGGATTCAGGAGCAACATTGAAAGGATCACCGTATGCAGTGCAATGGCCGGAATGCTAACCGGGATCGACATTACATTTGACCATCGACTGTGCAAAACATGGTCGCAGTCAAATACGCTACCTCCTCCACAACCTGCGACTGCAGAGGAAGTCAGGGATGCCCATGCGAGATAGCCGCTGGCCAAAAAAGCCGAAGCACTACTCGCAAACATGGTCCACCACGCTAAAGCAGGAATGATCCTCGCCTTGTCGGAAGAAATCGCGTGAGAAAATCTCTGTCTTGGTTGGACACTTGTCGGACGAATTAGATTTTGAAATCGCAGATCGATCAAACTCATGTTTGTAACCCGTAATGCTTCCTTCAGAGCGAATTCGTGGACTTCGAATTACATCGCCGAAATATATGCGCGGCCCCGTGGAAAGCAAGCACTTCTTTAACAGTAGGTACTCTTCCGAGTTCAGATTGTAAAATGCTGAGCGAAAGTTCGGTACGATCCGAAATGTCAGCCACACCTACAGCAACAGCTTCACTCAACCAACGGGTCAGCGATGACGAAACATGGCAGGAGAATCGGACGAGCCGACTGGGGACGGAGGTGTGGGGGGAAGTCAATTCTAGCTGCTAGCCTTATGCTCCAGTTGGACAAGCCGACAAGCCAACTGGGGGCATGACAATATTAGGGGAACAAAACAACTTATCGAACTCTTGCGTCAATACCGAATTTTTAACACCCTAGCCTCAGGCTCAGCAAGCTCCCAACTTATCCCATTCGTGCAGGTCCAATTATTTCTCTATTTTGATTTCCGGCAGTCGGCCCGTGACAAGCTTTCCAGGAAACTTGCCTTCAATGAGTTTGCCGTCGCCCACGACGACTGTGCCAGAGACCAAAACGTGCTGGATGCCTTTGGAATAGCTAAGGCCACCAAGATAGGTTGCTGTGTCGATAATCGTACGGGAATCGAAAACAACCAGATCGGCGTCGGCCCCGATCTGCAATCGTCCCTTCTTCTTCATGGTTGGTGCAATCGATTCGAGCCTTTGGGCGGGCATGATGGTCATTTTTCGAAGCGCCGTCATCAGATCGAGCGAACCGCGCTCGCGAACGTAGTGCCCTAACACTTTCGCAAACGTGCCAGCCGAACGAGGATGCGCGCCCGATGCGTATGGCATGGCATCCGATGCGATCATCACAAAGGGTGTCTTGACCGCAAGTTCGATCAAGTCTTCACGCATCATGTGAATGATGACAACTCCCTTGCGCTCCCGAAATATCTTAAACGTTTCGGCCGTGAGTCGTTCTCCACTGTCTTGCCATTGCAAATCGTTGTAGCTGATGCCCAATCGCTGTTGCCAACCGTCATCAAAGAAGGATGACTCGATACGAGTGGAGGCTGCGGTATATGGGTAGGTTTCGGCCGTAATATCAAGACCTCGATCACGTGCATTACCAACCAACTGCAGGACTTCGGGCAGTTCATTTCCACTCATACTGTTGATGTGTACGATGTGCAGTGGAGCACCCGTTGCTGCTGCATTGGCAATGACTTCCTGCATTCCTCCCAGTCCGGATTCCCTGACATGCACGAAAATCGGCACACGCTTTGTGGCGGCGAATTGAAACACACGGAGTATTTCCCGCCGGCTGGCGCCTGGGTAGTACTGATGGGCCATACCGATGCCAAGTCCTCCGTGTCGCAACTCCTCGTCTAACAGATGCATCATCAAATCCGTTGCATTCTCCGAAAGACTATTATTTCGATTGGCTTTGATGAATGGTAACTCGTCAAATGCGTTAAGGGGCTCCGCTGCCGCGACCGCCGTGTTAATTTGGTCGATCCTATTTTGTCGACCTGGTTCAGAGTCAAGCATGGCAAGAACTCGTAAAATGCCATGGGACGCAGACGCACCGTAATGAATCCGCGAAGCCCCCGCGCGAGAACCCATCCATTCGACGAGACGTGGGTATCCCCATTCAAGCTCCAGGGCAGTGGTGACACCGTCATGTACGCGATACCGAAATGCATCGTCGCTTTGTCCGTGAGCGTGTAGGTCGATAAAACCTGGGGCCACCACCAAGCCACTTGCGTCGATGCGGCTGCCTTCTGGTCGAAGCATCGGCGCTAGAGATTGCTGCGAAATCGCGACAATCGACTGACCGCTAATACCGACGTCACGGATCGCATCTAGGCCCGTTTCAGGGTCCATTACTCTGCCACCTGTCAGGATGACATCCAGCGACACTTGGCCAAGGGCAAAAGTTGTTGAAAACAGGACCGTTCCAAGGCTCAGGCTGACGAGAATCGTCGACGGATTCAGAAACCCAAAAGAGAAACACATAGGATCTACCTTAGGATTGGGGCGTTCAACATAACGTACTTGATGGGGTTGTTCGAATCGAATCGAATCGAATCGAATCGAGGACGAGTACGAGTACCGCCAAGGGCTGAGTACGAGTACGATTAAGACAGGGATTGTACACGGCTTGGCCCAACGTGAATACGAATTGCCATTTCACCATCGCATGGTGACAACAGGGGGATAAACTATGAGACGCGATTTTTTGAAACGCTGTAGTTTGGCCTGTCTTGGATTGGCTTGTCCAGGTCGCCTAACTTCGATGTCGCGAGCAGACACATCCAACGAATCGACTGGCCACACGACTCTCAAAGCGGGCGAACTGACCGCTGTGATTGGTGACAATTCGGCCGAGGGCGAACATCGCGCTGGCTACAATGGCGTATGGAGTCTCCGCCATTCGACATCGAAACGGAGTGTGTTTGTTCCGGCCGTTGCAGGACTCAACTTGGAACACATCGTCACGGGAGAACAGCTTGAGGACGGCAAGATTTTCTTTGAACCGCGCAATGCGTCGATGAGTTTGAAGAGAATTAGCGAGATTGAAGCGGAGTTGCATCAGCCGCCAACGCCGACCTTTCACGTGGAAAGCTGGACGCGATTCCGTGTCGTTGCTCCGCATTATCTGGACATGAGTTTCCGTTGCATGGCGCACAAGCCAGTTTTTCCTCACGGCTACCTTGCACTGTTCTGGGCCAGCTACATCAATGCGCCGCAAGACAAGAGCATGTATTTCCTTGGCGGTTTGGACCAGAAGAGGAATCTCTGGACTCAGTTCTGCACGCAATGGCACAACGACCAAAGCACAGTCCGACATCGCGACGACACGTTCGAGATGACGTTCCCGCCAGGGGGCCGTGACACACTCTTCAAGAGCCTCTCTCGCTTTCGTTTTGACCAACCATTTTTCTACGGAAACTTCGACGAACTGATGTGGATGGTCATGTTTGACCGGTCCGAGGGCATCCGCTTGACGCATTCGCCTAGCGGCGGTGGAGAGAACGCGGCCTTGCAAACGACCAACCCAGCTTGGGACTTCCAATTTCTAGTGCCAAAGCCAGAGTTAATGAAGGAATACAGCTTTCGCGTACGGACCGTCTTGCGTCCACATTGTTCACGCGAGGAAGTGCTTTCAGAGTACTCAAAATGGAATGCGAATTGATCAGGGTCGAAGTGAACCTGCACTTTGGAAAAGAATCGCAAACAAAAGTACACTTCTACATCAACGCTTGTCAAATCCGCGAAGATACACTGCATCCCAACGTTTTGATGTACTGCGGTTGAGTTGTCCGTTAGCGGTTACACCTGATTTTGGCTTTCCGTCAGCGCCAACAAACGTCCTCGGGCTGATTTTTCTTGGCAGTTTTTTGTTGTATACTGAGCCGAAAAGAACTTGCCACAGGAATGAACCGACATCATGCAATCCAAAAAAATCCGTCGAAGACAAGTCTTGAAGAGTACGCTTCCATTTGCTGGGGCAGCGATATTGGCTTGTCGAGATCAGCGAGCTTTTGGATTTGTGAACGCCAATGCGCGTCCTCGCATCGGGGCCATCGGAACTGGAAGTCGTTGGTATATCAAAGCGACCGGAATTGATGCTCAGCATGGTTCCGCCCCCGACTTTCGAAAGTTCGGTGACTACGTCGCCGTTTGCGACGTCGATTCAAGCCGTCGAGAAATGGCCGGACGAATTGTGAATGACTGGCATGGCAGCCCGCCAGATGTCGTTGCTGATTATCGTACGATTCTCGATCGATCGGATATCGATATCGTTCATATTTCTACCCCCGACCATTGGCATGCCAAAATCGCAATCGAAGCGATGCTTGCTGGCAAAGACGTCTACTGCGAAAAGCCGATGACGCTGACGATCGAAGAAGGCCAAAAAATGTGCGAGGTCTGCCGCAAGACTGGCAGGATTGTTCAAATTGGAACACAACAGCGGAGTGATCCCGCTTTCATTAAGGCGATTGCCATGATTCGCGACGGGCGAATAGGCAAACTGCAAAAAGCGACATGCGGAATTGGAGGTGCGCCGACGAGTCCGAAGATTTCGGAGTCAGCAATACCGAGTCACTTGGACTGGAATCAATGGCTGGGCCCCGCGCCCAAAGTACCGTATCGTTATCTGGCAGGAGAAAACGGAGAGACAAAGAGCTGGTCTCGTTGCCACTACGAATTTCGCTGGTGGTATGAATACTCGGGTGGCAAGTTGACGGATTGGGGAGCGCATCACGTTGACATTGCAACTTGGGCGATGGGCAAAACGGAAACTGGACCTGTCTCCATCACCCCCGTGACGTTCAAGCATCCGGTGATGTTCAAAGACGGGTATCCGACGGATGATTCTCAATACAACACAGCCACCGAGTTCCTGATCCAAACACGATTTGACGATGGAATGGAATTGGACATTCGACACGACGGCAACAATGGCATTTTGTTCGATGGGACCGAAGGACGGTTGTTCGTAAATCGAGGACGCCTCACTGGAAAACCAGTCGACGAATTGGCGTCGAAGCCATTGCCTGACGGGGCACTGGAAGCGGTCTATAAGAATCGTCCGCTTGTCAATCATTTCCAGAATTTTTTCGAATCTGTTGTGGCGCGCACGGAGCCCATTTCGGACGTCTTTAGTCATCATCGCGCGCTGACAACCTGCCATCTCGCTGGCATTTCCATTCGTCTCGGCCGCGAAATCCAGTGGAATCCGAAAACGGAAGCCATCATCAACGACGCCCAGGCACAGAGCTTCATCGCACGCGAACGTCGCAAGGGCTTTGATTTCCAAGTTTGACGTTCGCCTTAGAGGTTTTTCTCCAGCCAGTCGAACACCAAGCTTTGAATTGGAGTTGTAAATCTCCCGATCTCGGTTGGAGATTCGAGTTTCAGTTTGTCTTCTGATCCATGGGCTCGATAATAAGTCCTCGCCGCATGGATTCCTTGCTGTACATCGGCGACCGACATGTGTCTATCGAGTGTTGGCGCGACGATCATCGCAGGCTTGGGCGCAACGAGTCCCAAAACGTCGTCGAAGTCCAGTGGCAATCGTCTTTCATGTCCAACGAAAAAACCTAGTCGTGGAATCAAACCGTGCAAGTGTGAATAGTGCCTTATGCCCTCGGTGCCTTTATCCGTGGATTGAAGCCTAAGGATTGGGAATCCCCCTACACTTGCACACAACTTCACTTTCTCACTCGAAGCTGCCGTGAGGATCGCCACGTTTCCGCCCATTGCGTATCCAACCAATCCGATTCTCGATGGGTCGATCTCATCGAGCGCCGACATTGCTTCGACGACACCGCGAGTGTCCGTCACCATCTTGCCCATCAGCGACCACTTGGGATAGCGAAGATAGAATTCGCGAGCACTATGCATCCGGGTCCCAAATCCAATTTGGTCGAAGACGACGACCGCGATTCCCCGACGCGTAAGTGCCGCGATCGGCGATGCGGCTTGGCGACCGTATCCCGTGGCATAAGATTCTGCATGAAGCCAAACGACAGCGGGTACTGGACCTGGTTTTGGCTTTCCGTCAGCACCCACAGGAAAGTAAAGCTCGGCTTTGAGTCCGTCGCCGTATGGAAGTGCGTAAGACACCGCACCAGTCACCTTGAACGGACGTTTGTAGAGAAGCGCCAGTTCATGATCGTCGGGAGGAGGTAGTTCCGCTATTTTTCGTCGATGCGTGACCGCAGCATGCGATGGTTCCGGTCCCAGGGCCCAAGCGATGTTGGCTCGCACATGCTCGCTGGTTACAGTTTGTTCTCCAATGGTGCGTATTGGAAATTGCAACGGATCAATCCTCTCTTGAGACACGGCTAACCAATCGTCAAACGTGTAACCGTTGATCCATGTCTCGGATTTCGCAAATTTCTTTCGTTTAAACACTGTGTCGAAGAAGTCCATAAAGTTCTCGATGTCGGCCGCGCTGGTTGAGTGTTCTCCAGCCCGAAGATGCAGCCACAGATGGTCATCCTTTTTGAGGAACCGGTAGACTCGCTGCGCGGACCGATACGATTGCTCGAAACCCCATGGATTCCCCTCCACCTCAGCGTATGCCGAGTACATCATGACACCACGCGGAGCAACGAGCGATATCAACATATGCTGATCAACGGGCAGCTTATGCTCGCGACCTGCGAAGAAACGCAAGCGTGGATGAAACCAATAAGAGTTATGTGCCCTCGCGGTGATCGCTTCCAAGGCATTGTATAAAAATGGATCTGGCGGAAAGCGCCACGGCAGGCACTCGCCAACATTTCCGCTGGATGCCACTACAGCGCCGATGCGTTCATCGAAGGCCGCTGCGAGAAGCGCTTGCTTGCCATTTCGCGAATGGCCCGTGATGCCGATCTGGTCCTTGTTCACCTCGGGCAACGTGTGAAGGTAGTCGACGGCTCTCATTGCAGAGAATGCCCAACGCGCCAGGCCGGAAAAGTCATACTCGGGCCAGATCTCGATGTAGTCGTTCGAATCGTCAGGATCGCCGTATTTTGGATCGGTTGCGTTATAAATGCACGCGACATAACCACGTCGAACGGCAGTATGGCACCAGCCGCCCGAACGACGCTGGTTGGTCAGGAAGACGGGGAACGGACCATTACCCTCAGGTATTAGTAGCTCGACGTGCAGCCTTGCTCGGTGGCCTGGCCCAAATTCAAGCAATACCTTGCGCGTGGTGATGCCAGCTTCACGTTGTTCGCTAAGGACACTGGATCGCAAGTTGTCTGGCGGTGGCGGCATACGCCCAAACACCCACTGTTCGAATTGAGAACGGATCCAAGCCCGCTGCTGTTGCCACTGCTCCGGCGTCGTGATTGGCACCGAGCCGTCTTGCCCTTGTCCGGGTTTCCCTCCAAGGATCAAGGGATCGGGCAAATCCGCGAAGGAAGGCATGGAGTCGAAGTCCGGTGGTAGTTCTCCAGTTCGGGCGACCCAGTCCTCCCAAGTTTTGTCCATCGCACTGATCCGACCAATGCTTGGATCGAGCACAGTTGGCGCAATAATGGAGCGAAGTTCGTCAAGGTATTGCTTGCGACGAATGTCGTCTTGCGCATGTGTCGGAACCGTCAGCGCGATGGCGATGGCAACAACTTGTGCGACGACTGAAACGGAGGTTTTGAGGATGGTAGGCAAACTCATGGTCTATCAATCGCGTTTGAAGTGAGCGAATACGTGATGACGCTGTTTCGTCTGGAATCATTGTAGCCAACTCATCCCTACTACCGTTTTACCATCACATGGTAATTAAAGAGATGTTGGTTGCTACAAGAGACTCAAATCGATAATGTGGAAGAATACCGTACCAACCATGGAATCACCCGGCCAACCATGCCTCAATCCAAAAACAAAAAGTTGAAACTAACCCTATCCTATTTCTTCCTTTTGTTCGGAGGATTGCAGCTTTCAGCTATTGCCCAAGAATACTCGGTCTACAAAACTTGGGACGCGATGCATGCATCGACGAATTCTAAGTACTCGAAAGTCACGCGAGTTTCCGGCACTGATGGCTATACAGGCTTCTGGTTCTTTGGAATTGAGCAATTCGATACCACGAACCGTTACGCATTGGGTATGAAAGTCTCCTTCGAGAAGCGAGCTGTCACTCCCACCGACGTGGCCGAAATTGGCTATTTCGATTTGCAAAATGGAAATGCTTGGAAACAAATCGGTAGCTCGACTGCATGGAATTGGCAACAAGGCTGTCGACTTCAGTGGCGGCCTCATTCTGACGAGATCGTTTGGAACGATCGGGCAGCCGACAACTCCCATTACATTACCCAAGTCTACAACTTCAAAACAGGCGCACGTCGAACGCTGCCGATGCCCGTCTATCACGTTTCGCCCGACGGGAGTACTGCCACGTCCCAGGATTTCCAACGGATCACGCACGGCGGATGCAATTACGTCGGGATTCCGGATCCGTTTGCCAACGAACATACTTCGTCCAAAACGGGTATCTGGACAATGGACATGAACACGGGTGCAACCGCGCTGGTTGCAAGCTTGGAAAAGATGGCTCAACTGGCTGCACCTAGCGGATGGAATCCTGCATGGGGCAACCTATACATCTTCCGCTCTGATTGGAACACGACCGGCTCACGGTTTGTGACCTATCTCAAGTCCACTACAGGAACTGCCAAGAACGGTTGGACAGACCAGGCTTGGACCATGACCGGTACTGGCACCGAAATTCATTTCTTGTATGAGGCGCCAAGCCATTACGGATGGCGCGATGATTTCACTCTCGTGGAGGGACGGTCCTGGGCAACGATCAACGACGATGGCAGTGGCACGTTGCACAGTCTGCCTGGAGAGGCCAAGCGAAATCCGGATACAACCTACATTGGGAAAGATTGGATTGCATGCGACAACTATCCGTACCCTGCAGCTGGCGGCATCCAGTATGCATACTTGTTCCATGTCCCGACCGGTTCGTACATTCCGATCGCGAAAATGCGAGATACCGCACCTGATGGTGTATTCCGAGTGGACCTGCATGTCCGACCAAGTCGCAATGGTCGCATCCTTTGCTGGGATTCCTCAGAAAGCGGTGGGCGACAAATGTACATCGCCGATATCGGCCATATCCTTGACAACCCACCGACCTCTTCGCCAGCCAACGTTCATTCGATCGAACGGACTCGCGACAAAGATGTTTCATCACCTGGCATCGCTGCCGCCTATCCTGGAGATGAAGGGATCGAAAACGATCCGCGTGTTCTCTTCGTGGACGATTTCGAAACCGGAGAAATGGAGGATATTGTCAAGCGATGGGGCGATGGTCGCTACAAGGATGGGCGTGCCACTCTCAGTCAAGACGTTTCCGAAGGTTCACCAGGAAACCGTTCTGTTCGCATTCAGTTCGGGCATCTATACACGCATTTCCGGCCGCAGAATCGAGCGCACGTGCGATACCAGGTCAAGTTCCATCCTGAATGCGGCTATACGCATCATCTCCCATTCCTATTGGCGGACCGAGTGCCGACCGCTTGGCCCAGAGGGTTTGCTGGCAAGCGACCGAGTGGCGACCACTTCTTCGGCTCAGCGCTGGATGCATGGGGCGATTGGGGAAAACGTCCGCCACCCGGCAAATGGATGCTGTACAGCTATTGGCAGGAGATGAACAAGAGCGGTGATGGAATGTATTGGGGCAATAGCTTCGAGGCACCGCAAGAGCCGATCGAGCGAGGCCGATGGTACTGCGTGGAAATGATGATCCAGGCGAACTCAAGCCCTGGGGCCGCCGATGGGGAACAGGCGTTCTGGGTCGATGGAAAACTGGTTGGCGAATTTAGAGGCATTCGCTGGCGTTCAACCGACAAACTTAAACTCAACAGCTTCTGGTTGTTGCATGATGGCCAAACAGGAACAACGCTTCATGGTGATAAAGATCACGCGAAGCGGAACTATGACATGTGGTTTGACGATGTAATCGTGGCTACAGAGTACATTGGTCCCGTTCATGGGAAACCGAAGCAGGGGAAAAAGACGGCAAAACCCAGTCGCAGCGCACTCCTAACAGGCGAGATCTCCAAGGCGCCTGGCAAGCGGATCTACTCAGAAACGTTTGAGAATGGTGTCAGCAAATTCGAAGGCACAACAGTGGATGGTGCCTTGTCGGTGGAACCCAGAGGGAGCGGCATCTTTCATGTTTACTCGGCCACGGTCGGAGATACGACGACCATTCGATTCCGGATCAAACCGACGTCGCAAGTCACTGGCGCAGAAGTTCTCATTTGGTCCGAAGAACTGAGAGACAATACAAGATATGCGCTGCCTGAATTGAAACCCAACGAATGGGCATCGATAGAAATTCGTGCGGTCGAAATGGGTACAGAAGGTGTTGGAGTAGGACTGACACTGGACGGACGCTTCATGGACAACTTTAAACTGGTCTTCAAGGGAGAGAAGGATACCCGCCTGCTCCTCGACGACTTCGAAGTATATGAGTGATCAGAAACAGCGACTGCACTTGTCGACAACAACTTTCATCCGAATTGCTTCGATTGGAATTCCGAGCACAGATGGTTTGACGTCTAGACTTTCAACTTTCGCGGTTGGGCTGTTGATTGTGCTATTGCAATCGCTGATGCAATCGAGTGTGAGTGCATGGAGTCAGGAAAACGCAAACGCAACACCGACAGGAAAACCCACGAAAGAATCGTTGCCAGAATCGCGGCAACCATGGACGACATCGCGCGTTGTGGGGTCACCCGAGCCGCCACCGCCGTTCAAATCGGTTCGAGCGTTTCCGAATTTGAAATTCGAGCACCCATTGCACTTGGTCAGCGCGCTGAGTACCAACCGGCTGTTCGTTGCAGAACAAGCAGGCGTGATCTATTCGTTTATCAATCGGGCAGACGCCGCAGCTGAACTCTTTATTGACCTGCGTCAAGAAATCAAGACATTGCATTTGAATGCGTCAGCCCATGAAGTCGAAGCGGTTTACGGGCTTGTATTTCATCCCCAATTCGAACAGAATCGTCAATGCTTCATTTGCTATACATTGCGACAGCGAGATAATCCTAATCTCACCGATGGGACGCGAGTGTCACGGTTTACGGTTACGAATACCGATCCGCCGCGCGCCGACCCACTCAGCGAGGAGATCGTACTCACCTTTTTGCAAGGCGGTCACAACGGATGTGATCTGCACTTCGGTCCGGACGGGTTTCTGTACATTTCCACTGGGGACGGCAGCAATCCCAATCCACCCGACGCACTCAATACTGGGCAGGATGTCTCAGATCTACTTTCGTCCATCTTAAGAATTGACGTCGACCATAAAGACGAAGGAAAGTCTTATGCGGTACCCAAGGATAATCCGTTCGTTACAACCAAAGGCGCGCGACCGGAAGTATGGGCCTACGGTTTTCGCAACCCATGGCGAATGAGTTTCGATTCCACGAGCGGTGGACTATTCGTCGGGGATGTCGGTTGGGAGTTGTGGGAGTCGGTCTGCCGCGTCGAGCGAGGAGGAAATTACGGTTGGGCCGCTATGGAAGGTCCTCAGTCGATCAAGCCAGAGAAGGTCGGACCGACTCCATTGAGACCTCCTTTGATTGCGTTACCGCATGCAATTGCAACAAGCGTCACTGGCGGGTACGTCTATCGAGGCAGCAAGTTTCCGGAACTTATGGGGGCATACGTCTTTGGTGATTTTGAATCGCGTCGGATGTGGTCGGCTCGCTTCGAAGGCGACAAGGTCAAGGAGATGACGGAACTAACGAGTCCGTCCGTCCGTATATCGAGCTTCGGTCTAGACAACTTTGGCGAATTGTACTTTCTCGATTACGACAACGGCTCGATCCACACTCTGGAAAGAAACGATGCGGACCAAAACAACTTACAGTTTCCGAAGTCGCTGTCCGAGACCGGATTGTTCGCCTCGGTTCTAGATCACGCCCCGGCTCAAGGTGTCGTTTCATTCCAACCTATTGCCGAGCAATGGCAGGATGGTGCGACATCTGACCGCTGGGCCGCGTTTCCAAATCTATCTGCAGCCACACTTCATCCCGTGGGTAAGATGATTCCCGGTATCACAGACTGGCACCGCGCCCGCGTTCATTTCCCTAAGGACGGTGTGCTGCTGAAGACGATCTCTTTGGGAGGACGTCGTATCGAAACACAGCTTTTGCATTTCGATGGTACCGAATGGCGAGGCTATTCGTACGCATGGCGCGAAGATCAATCCGACGCGGATCTCGTCCCACGCGACGGCACAGAAAAAGAAATTACAGTTGCCGATCAGCGGCACATCTGGCAATTCCACAGTCGTAACCAGTGTTTATCTTGTCATAACGGTTGGTCGGAATTCAGTCTTGCGTTTCATCCAGACCAATTGAATCGGTTTGATCAAGACGGACGCAATCAACTGCAAACACTTACCCAAGCAGAATATATCCGCCGCGTGAACATAGACGGAAAAACATTGCCTGCCTTTGACACGGATTCGATTGCCAAAGAAAGTTCCCTTTGTTCACCGAGCGACGGGTCTCAGCCGCTGGCGAACCGAGCTCGATCCTACTTGCACGCCAACTGCGGGCACTGCCACCGCGAAGGGGGCGGAGGCGCAGTTCCGTTGCGAATGCAGGCCAATACTTCGGATGAGGAGTTGAAGGCTATTGGCGTTAGACCATCCCGCGGCGACTTTGGATTGCCCGGTGCGCAGATCATCAAGGCTGGCGATCCGCATTCGAGCACCCTCTATTACCGAATGTCCAAGTTCGGTCGCGATCGAATGCCGCACCTAGGGTCGGATCTTCCTGACGAAGCCGGATTAAAACTGATCGGCGACTGGATTACTCAATTGGGTCCTTCGCGCGAGTCGAAAAAGGTGAACCAGTACCTGCCCGAGGATTGGATGACCAACCCTGCAACTGCAATGATCGCAGCTCGGAAGTTAGGTACAGGAGAAATGTCGCCGTCCGACCGCGAGAAGCTGCTCGGCTCAATCGCGAAACTGCCCGCCGGAACTACGCGAGACTTCTTCGAAGGCTATTTGCCACAAGGCGAACGCGGTGAACGAAAGCTTGGAACCAGCCCACGACCGAACTTGATTTTGGCTCTTCAAGGCGATGCGACTCGTGGCGAAACGCTCTTCTGGTCCAAGGCAATCAACTGCTCAAGCTGTCACAAAATTGGGGATCGAGGAACGAACATCGGGCCCGATCTGTCGACCATTGGAAAGCTTCGCACGCGTGAGGATCTTCTGGAAAGCATCCTCACACCGTCTCGCCGAATTGAGCCCGAACACGCGACGTACATCGTTCGATTGGACGACGGCAAGGTGCTCTCCGGTCTGCTGGTCGAACGTAACGAGAGCACGATCACGCTCGTGGATGCCCAAAATAAAATGGTCACGACAGTTGTAGCGGAGGTGGAAGAGTTTCGTTCTTCGCAGCTCTCGATGATGCCCGATGGTCAACTTGCCGGTTCGACGGCACAGGAATGCGCCGATCTCGTACAATACCTAGCCGAACGAAAATGAGGTGTAATCGCAATGTTAAGATGCCTTTCCAAAACGAACGGACTGCGGTCACTGCTGTGGTTCATGCTGCTAAACTCCGTAGTCATCGGCCAGGAGAATGGCGCGCGACGGAACGAGCGCGTCGTAGACTATTTGAAGAAAACTGCAGCAGCGATTTCTTCGCGATCGCTTACCGACGTTCGAAGCCTGGATGATTGGCAAGTGCAACGTCGCAAACTTCGCAAAGAGCTGATGTACATGCTTGGGCTCGATCCGTTGCCCGAACGCACGCCACTCAAGTCCGAGGTGGTGGGGACATTGCAGCGTGCAGAGTACCGTATCGAGAAAATCGTTTACCAAAGCTTGCCGGGTTTGTATGTGACTGGGAATCTTTATATCCCCAGTCGCGATGGTCCGACGTTTCCTGCGATTCTCTATGTGTGCGGTCATTCGCCCCATCCGCTCGGAGCCAAATGGAGTTACCAAGATCGAGCCATCTGGTTCGCTGAGCATGGCTATGCATGCCTTATACTGGATACGTTGGAGTTTGGTGAAGTGGCGGGGATCCATCATGGGATCCATGATCTAAACATGTGGAATTGGTTATCGATGGGCTACACTCCGGCTGGTGTCGAAGTCTGGAATGCCATGCGCGGGATTGACTATCTCGAGACTAGACCGGAGATCGACAAGAGTCGCATCGGGATGACCGGCACCTCGGGAGGTGGGGCTACGACGTGGTTTACGGCTGCTGTGGATGAGAGGGTTGCTGTAGCCGCTCCCGTTTGCTCAACCTATACCGTCGGTTCGCAAACCGCACATTGGGTCGCTGCTGGTCAATGCGA
>JBEBHM010000027.1:0-23008 GCA_040080875.1 Pirellula sp. | reverse complement strand
ATGCTCAAGTATCAAAAATCGCATGCAATTGCGTTTCGTTTGTCTTGGTTGGTGACCACAATCGTTGTGTCGCTCTTCGTTAGAACATCGCATCTCCAGGCTACGGAACTCGAAGGCCTGACCGAGCCATTTCGCACTTTAAGACTCGCTTCGGACGAAACTGGAACGATCGCCGAGGTTCTTGTCTCAGAAGGGGACGTCATTCGAGCTGGACAGCCTTTGGTTCGCCTTAATAGCGAAATCCACGAGGCCATCATGGCCATCGCCGCACAATACATGAAAGCCGAAGGACGCATTCTTTCGGCACAAGCCGATCTTCAACTCCGACAAAGCCGCTTGAAAAAGCTTCGCGAAATCCGAGGCGAAGGTTTTGCGCGCCAAGAAGAAGTCGATCGCGCCACCATGGAATTGGAGATGGCACAAGCGAACTTGCATGCCGCCAAAGAGGACTCGCTGGCGAAGCAACTTGAATACAAGAAAACGCAAGTTCAGCTCAGCCGACGCACCATCACTGCCCCTGTGGATGGTGTCGTGACCATTCTTCATAAGCATCAAGGCGAATACGTTGCCCCGAATACTCCTGAAATCGTTACGTTGGTTCAACTCAACTCGCTACTTGCGAACTTCACGCTCACCAAGGCTCAGGCAGCGACCATCAAAAAGGGAGACCCCATGCAGGTCGTGTTTCCCGAAGGTGGAGAAAGCTCAGGTACGGTCGAGTTTGTTTCGCCAGTTATCGATGCAGAGAGCAGCACGATTTTGCTCAAAGTCAGAATCGATAACGAGTCAGGTATCTTTCGAAGCGGGCAACGATGCCGCGTCCGAATGGTTGATTGATTTTCATGACGTCCGCACTCACTCCTCAGTTGAATTCGATCGACACGCTTAGCCAACTTGAGGCGTCTGTATCGCGGCCTGAATCCTTTGCCTCTCTATTCGGCGGAACACGGGAACTTTGCGCCAAGTTAGCCAAGGACTTGGAATTGCTCAGTGTTCGATGTGTGGTTGACTGCGAAACAACATCGCCCGAAACACATCTAATCTTCGATCCGGACGACCAATTATCGCCGACGACGATCTCGCGCGGTGTTGAAGCCGCTTGCCGGACGGCTTTGGAAAAGCGTCATCCAACCGTACATCATCTTCTGGCACCCGATCGGACCATCGCTTCGAAATGCGTCGACACCGAATCTGGCCATCGCTTTTCCATCGGCTTGTGTGTGCTTGGCCAGCTCAAGCCGGCTACGATCGATTGGCTGTTGTCATCCCTCTCGATGGCCGTCTCCAATGAGATGCAGGCCGCTGAGCTCGGCACTCTGGAACGATGCTTTCATCAAACCACAGCTGTCATTGATTTGGTTGAGCGGATTGCGGAATGCAAGTATTTGCGATCAGCCACGCAAGTGGTGGCTTCGCAGTTGCATGCACTCATGCCTGATGCGCGCGTGGCTGTGGGTTACCGGCGAGCGCACAAGTCGGCGTGCCAGCTGCAGTCCATTTCGGATTCCGCCATCGTCGATCGTCGAGCCAAACTGTCTGTTGCAATCGAATCGTTAATGAACGACACTGCACATCGCACGCAAGTTGTCGTGTGGCGCGGCGCGGATCAAAAAAGCACCCATTCGGCGTTTGCACGCTTGGCCGATACGCTAGGTAACCATCGATCCGTCATAACAACCATTCCTCTGTTGATTCGCGGCTCGGAGTGGGTTGGAACGATTGTCATTATCCAGCCGCAGCCAAATACCCAGTCGGAATTGGCCGTTCAGTTCGCAACTTCAGCATCGCCGTCGATTGCATCGGCATTGGTGGCTGCCGACCGTCAACGCTCAAGCGGCCTGTCATTGGCGATGCAAACGTTGTTCGCGAAGCTTGGCAAGCCAGGTAAAACGGTATGTGCGATCTGTGTTTTGCTTGTGGCGACGGTGATGGCAATTCCAACAACGCACAAGATCTCCTGTTCAACTCAACTCGAGCCCGTACAGCGGCGTTTCGTGGCAGCTCCATTTGATGGCAATCTCGCTCGGGCGCTGGTTAAGCCTGGAGACCTCGTCGTGGCTGGGGACGTCATCGCACGCATGGACGACCGAGACATTAAGTGGAAGCGTGCAAGCGTCGTAGCGGACCAAAATCAGTCGAAGAAAAAACGGGACACGGCTCAAGCCACAAAGAACTACTCGGAACAGCAAATTGCTCAATTAGAAATGGAGCAACACGAAATCGAACTCAGATTGCTCGACGATCGAATCTCACGCCTTGACATTACCAGCCCCATGAAGGGTGTGATTACCAGCGGCGATTTGGCACGCGTCGAAGGAGCACCGCTCTCGGTTGGTCAAACTTTATTTGAAATCGCGCCTCTCAACAAATTGCTCGTCGAGGTTGAGGTCGACGATTCCAAGATCGCCTATGTCCGAGCGGGTCACAAAGTTGACGTCCAGTTTGATGCGTATCCATCGCAGGTATGGAATGCCACGATCGATGCAATCCGACCGCGGGCAGAGATTCGTTCCAACAAAAATGTATTCGTAGCTGAAGTTGAATTGAGGAACGACCAAGATCGATTGCGACCAGGCATGAAAGGAACGGCCAAAATACAGGGCGACCAACGTCCCTATGTCTGGATCCTGTTTCATGAACCCATGGAATTTCTTGTCAAACGGATAACATGGTAAGGGCGTAGGATGGATGCGAACACCGAAAATGCCAATGTATTGCCAGTCGAGGGACTGTGTCTGGAGTTCCGCAAGGACTTGATCGTCATCCCTCAAGAGGCAGATGAGCAAAGCAGCTATTTCGTAGTCGAAGACCCCGTCGCTGGACGTTTCTTCAGGCTGGGTAAAGCCGAAGTTCTCTTTGCCGAGCAACTGGATGGGCAAACGACCTTGCGAGATGCATTTGCCAACCTCTCGTCGGCATTCCGGGGCCACCCATTGACCGAGGAAGACTCGATTCAACTCGCCAAGTGGCTTGCGGAAATGGAGTTGGCAGTAGCACCTGGATCAAAACAACATGAGAGCATGCAAGGCAGATGTTCCGTCCACTCGCGACGGCAGAGGCAGACGCGTTGGAATCCGCTTGCATTGCGAATGGGACTGTGGAACCCGGACGCGACGCTGGAGGCGTCTTTGCCCTACGTACGGTTCTTGTTTCACAGATCGAGCGTTGTGGTTTGGGGCTGCTTTCTTCTCCTCGGCGCGACCTGCGTGGCTTGGAACTGGAATCGATTTCAAGCTACATCGACAAGTATTTTCTCAGTGGAAAATGGTTCGTGGTTGGCGACCGCCTGGTTGTTACTAAAACTGATCCATGAATGCGCTCATGCCATGACCTGCAAGCGTTTTGGCGGGACGGTTGGTGAATGTGGCATTCAATGCTCCTGGTTTGTCCCCATGCCCTACGTAGATGTCACGTCATGTTGGCGTTTTGGTTCGCGTTGGCCACGCATCGCAGTCGCGTTGGCAGGCATGTATGCGGAAATCTGGATTGCCTCCATCGCAGCTATTGTCTGGGCTGCAACTCACGCCGGATCAGTCAACCACTTGGCCTACAATCTTGTTTGGATGGCAAGTGTGACGACGCTCCTATTCAACGCGAATCCGTTGATGAAGTTGGATGGATACTATGCATTTGCCGATTGGCTCGGACTACAGAATTTGTATCAGCGCGGTCAACGCAGTGTACGGGAGTTGTTGGCTAGTTGGGCGTTTGGGTTGAATGCCGCCCAAGTTGAACATGAACCACGCGGGGAATGGATCACGCGGATTTACGGTTGGTTGTCGTTGGCCTGGCGAGTCTGCCTTTCGATTGCCATCACCATCGCTATGGCGAAATATTCGGGCGAGGCCGGAGCCTTGGTGGCCATGGTTCTGGTCGCCATGTGGGCGGGGCCGGGAGCGTTTCAAAGCTATCGATGGATGGTCGCGAATCGCAAGCATCTCGAGGGACGTTATTGGGCGAGGCTTACGGTGGTTTCGATTGTTGCGATTACCGCGGTGACTTGCCTATTTGTACTGCCGATGCCCTTTGGTGTTTCCGCACCCGGCGTCGTGGGACAGCCCAACCCCGAGATCGTTCGAGCGAAATCTGCAGGACGCGTGGTCGCCTTGCATGTCGCCAAAGGGCAGCATGTTCAAAAGGGTGATCTAATTCTGAGCCAAGAGAATGCAGAACTGTCCGCCAACGTCGCTAAGCTAGAGCTTCGATTGCAGCAGTCGGTCATTCGGCAACGTCGATTTGAACAGAAGGGGCAGATGGCTGCAAAGCAAGCCGAGCGTGAAGAGCAACTCTCGATTGAAGAGGAACTTGAAAGCCGTCGATCGGAACTGGACTCGCTGTTCTTACGCGCACCTCACGCCGGAATCGTACTCCATTCTGACCCACAAAGCTTGATCGGCCGGTACCTCAAGTCGGGTGACGAAACCCTCGTTGTTACGAGCGACTCGGAGCACGAAATCCGCCTTTCCATTGCCCAGGAGCAATGCGATTCGTTTTATCAACATATTGGCCGCAAAGTCCAAGTCGATGTTGCCGGCCAACCGTTGATCGTAGGAGTACTAGAAAAAATTGTTCCGAGAGCTTCCTCAAAACCCATCCACGACTCTCTGATGAGTGTGAATGGTGGATCGCTTCCCGTCCATCCAATCGCAGAAAGTCGATCGAGCGACGAAGATCGTGGAACATACGAGTTGCTAGCGCCCCATTTGCAAGGAATTGTTCGGCTCGATCCGAACTGGGGCCAACTGCTGTTCAACGGGCAACGGGCAACCATTCGCCTGGGCTGGAACAGCCAGTCGATCGGGTCGTTTGCTTACGGGTGGATCGCATCGCAATGGCGATCTGAGAGATAAGCCCGCCATGCAGCCGAGTTGCTCCGTAGCGCGGAGTCAGCCATGTAGCCGAGTTGCTCCGCAACTCGGCGTCCAGCCAGTAGTCGAGTTGCTCCGCAACTCGGAGTCCAGCAATCCAGTCCAGCCGCCGTGCTGCCTAACCGCCCAGCTGTGAATAGCTGCCGTATTGTGATAAACTGCATTGCTGCGAATAACTGCGGAGCTTAAGTTTATTGAGGGGCAAGATTGGGAATGATGCGATGTTACCGATCAGCATCGGGCCGGAGTTGCGGAGCAACTCCTTTACTTGGGCGAAACTTTGTTTCCATGTTGGTGGTCGTGTGCTTGGTTTTTTCGCCGGGTATTGCATTCTCTTTTGCCGATGATGCGTTTTTCGCTGACACACTCTATCCCGCCATGAAGAGCGCACAATGCGACTTGTGCCACAATGACAATGGTGTCGCATCCGCTTACGGAATTGAGTTCCCGGCCAAGAGCGCAAGCCGCGATCAAATTACTGCGTTTGGACTAAAGCTTGTTGACTACGTCGATCGTGAGCATCCAGATCGATCGTTGCTGCTCGCCAAGCCAACCAATCGCGAGGAGCATACTGGAGGTGTTCGCATTCTTGTCGGTAGCAAAGAAGAAAAACACTTGCGGGAGTGGATCGACCATCTCATTGCCAAGACGGATGCGGACTGGCGCGTTGCCAAAGAACTCATTGAGCGGGCGGACAAATGGAGTTTGCAACCACAAACGATCCGTCGACTTACGCACACGCAATACAACAATACCGTTCGAGATTTGCTTGGCGATCAGAGTCAACCTGCAAATCGATTTCCCAAGGAGGACTTCATTCATGGCTTCCGGAACCAGCGCGAGGGTCAAGGCGTGTCGCCGTTGCAAGCCGAAGCATACAGCGAGTCGGCGGAACGATTGGCTCGCGCGGCATTTCGAGGTGGAGATCAACAGGGGCTCGTCGAGACCGAGCCAAAGTCTCCAGAGGATCGAGACGCAGCTTTAGGTTTCGTTCGCCGATTTGGAATGAAGGCCTTTCGGAGGCCTCTCACAGACGAGGATGTTGAAAAGTATGTGCGGTTGCATCTAGCCAGTTCGAAGCGAGCCAACGATTTCTTTTTAGGCGCCGCAACCGTGGTGGAGGCGATGTTGCAGTCACCCAACTTTTTGTTTCATATCGAAGGGGCACACAAAGGCAACCGTCAGTCCTATACGGTAGTCAACCGACTAGCGTATCTATTATGGGATACGATGCCCAGTGACGAAATGCTTCGCAGGGCCGAACTCAACGAGTATGACCGAATCGAGAACATCGAGCGGCTTGCGAAACAGATGCTTGAGGACCCAAAGGCCATTCTCGCAATGGATGAGTTTCTGGCTCAGTGGATGAGGTTCGATAGCGTGCTCGGGGCATCTCGTGATCGCAGACGATATCGCGATTTTAACAACGAAGTTGCAGCCGCGATGGTCGAAGAGACACGCCAGCTCTTTCGGCACTTGGTTTGGAACGACCAAAACTTTATGGAATTCTTTTCGGCAGAGTATACGTTTATCAATTCCAGCTTGGCGCAACTGTATGGGCTGCCGGCACCATCTGAGGATTTTGCTCGCGTCGAGTATCCAAAGGATTCTGGTCGAGCGGGAGTACTTGGGCATGGATCGTTTCTTGTGTTGACCAGCAAACCATCGGAGACGTCACCCACCGCCAGAGGGTTGTTTGTTCGCAATCATTTCTTGGCTCAGGAAATTGCGCCGCCGCCTCCAGGCGTCAACTCGGTGTTGCCGGAAATCGCTGAGGACAAGCCGATGACGAACCGGCAGCGGCTCGATTTGCATCTGAATAGCGAGGCATGCGCTGGTTGCCATCGACTGATCGATCCCATTGGGCTGGGGCTTGAACAATACGATGCGATTGGACGTTATCAGGCAAAAATGCAGCTCCGATTCGGTGGGCGGGACAATCCTAATACCAAGGAACTGGAACTGGACACGACCGCCCAAATCCAAGGAATAATGGATTCTATGTTTTCGTCGCCGAGGGAACTGGGTAAACTGTTAGCTAGCAACGAGACTTGCCAAAGGTGTATCGTGAAGCAGTTTTTTCGATATGCTTTTGGACGTGAAGAAACGATGGCGGACCAAGCGATCTTGGAGGAAGTGTTTATACGCTTTCGCGATTCCGGGTTCCGTTTTCGAGAACTGGTGCTCGCCATCGTGACTTCGAAGTTGTTTATTCAGACAGCTAAAATGGATCCATAACGATTTCAGCCGCCATGTCGCAAGCCAGATGGTACTTGGGAGTATAGGATGTCAACATCGCAACATTCGCGCCGGGGATTCCTAAGAGGTATTGGGCTGTCGGGTGCCTCGATTACCGTGGGTTTGCCAGCTTTTGAAGCCGCATTCAATGCAAGTGGCACGGCATATGCGGCCACAAGCGGGGCGGCGAAATCGATCGAGACGCGTTTCGTGTTTTGGTTTAACGGCAATGGAATTGTCGAAAAGTATTGGATCCCGCGACAGGCTGGGAGCGGATACGATATGACCCCGTGCTTGCAACCGTTGGCTCGGTTCCGCAACGACATCCATATCCTGAGTGGGGTCGACAATCCAGCTGCCCGCGTGGGTGCTGGCAACGGTCACCACAACTCGATGAGTGGTCTGGTTGCGGGCGAAAGTTTCACCGGACGCGGAGCAGGCGGCCCATCGATCGATCAAGTGATCGCCGAGCAGATCGGCCAAGAAAGCCGCTTTAGATCGCTGCAGCTTGGAGTTTGTCAAGAATCGTTTGGCGAGAGTATTCAACGCAATCTCAGTTGGGCTGGGCGCGATCGGCCGCTCCCACCTGAAATGATTCCGCATCGCATGTTTGATCGACTCTTTGGGTCCAAGGAACAATATTGGATTGAGCGCAAAAAGAGCATTTTGGACGCGGTTACCGACGACGCTTCATCGCTCAAACGAGATCTTGGGTACAACGACCAGCAAAGGCTTGAGGAGTATCTCAATTCGGTCCGAAGTTTGGAACGGTCGGTGGCGGGCTTACCTCCCGAATACTCGCAAGTGGTCGAACAACCTCGCGATGGTGGAGATCTCAAGGATTGGCCCAAGATTGCAAAATTGCAAACCGATTTGATGGTGCATGCACTCGCTTCTCGCCAAACGCGAGTTGCGTCGTACATGCTGACGAAATGCCAAGGACTATCTCGATTCCCGTGGTTGGGTTACACGTACGAACGCCATCACGAGTATACTCATGGCCGCGTCGAGACACCGGATGGGCAACGCATCATGCGTGACATTTGCAAGTGGCACGTTGAGGAATTTGCCTATTTCTTGGCCAAGCTCAAATCGATCCCTGAGGGGGAGGGAACTTTGCTGGATCATACCTGCGCATTGTTCGTCCACGAACATGCGGAATGCAATTCGCACAAGAATGCAGGGCTGGCGATGATTGCGGCGGGGCATGCAGGGGGCATGAAGACGGGGTGCCACACGCGGGTGACGGGGACGGTTGGCGATCTATACTGGACGCTTGCGGAAGAAGCGGTTGGTGCACGGATCCAGAAATTCCCGACGAGTGAAAAGAAGCTAACTCAAATCGCCTAGTGCTTTGTCCAGTTAGTTTTTTGGGTAGTGGACCTTGTTAAAGGTCCTGTGGTTCAGGGATCTTTAACAAGATCCGCTACGTCCAACCCCAATTTTTGATCTGGACAATGCACAAGACTTGTGCACCCAAAGTTGTGATTTGATACACAATTTGTTACATTGACAGGCTACCGTCGCAATGGTCGTGAGCTGAGTTTGCTCAACCATGCACGCATCACATCCTCTTAATGGAGCCTCGCTATGCACTCGAATCCGTTTCATCGCCCTGTCGACCGTCGCTGGTTTTTGAAGTCTTCGGCGGGTTCGGTGGGAGCCACCGCACTTTCCGCGTCCGCCTTGAGCGCTTTGGCAGACAAACAATTCGAGACCATCGAGAAAGCGCCAGAGACTTTGGTAAAGCTCCTGTATCAAAGCTTGAGCGACAAGCAGAAGGAAGCGATTTGCTTTGACTGGGACTACATGGATCCCAAACGCGGACTGTTGCGAACACGCGTCGCGAACAATTGGAAGATCACCAATCCCACGATCAACAGCGACTTTTATACTGCCGAACAGCGTGCGCTCGTCAAGTCGATTTTCGAAGGGATTATTCATCCCGACTGGCACGCCAAAATGTACAAGCAACTGCAAGACGACATGGGGGGCTTTGGCAAAGCACAGAGCGCGGCAATCTTTGGAACGCCAGGCGGCGAAAAGTTCGAATTCGTGTTGACGGGTCGTCACACCACTTTGCGATGCGACGGCAATTCAGCAGAACACGTCGCTTTGGGTGGACCGATTTTTTATGGCCATCAAGCAGGGAAAGAAGACATGGAAAAGCCCGACCACCCTGGCAATGTGTTTTGGGAACAAGCCTTGTCGGCCAACTCGCTGTACAAGACTTTAGATGCCAAGCAATTGAAGCTTGCTGAGATTTCGGAAACACCACCCGAGGACTCCGTTGCGTTCCGTGGCAAGACCGGCGAGATCCCTGGATTGCCAGTCAGCGAAATGACCCGCGATCAAAAGCAAGTCGTGGTGGATACACTCGCTATGTTGGTTGCTCCGTTCCGCACTTCCGATCGAGACGAAGTGCAAAAATGCATCGCCAGCCAAGGTGGAGTCGACAGCCTGCGACTTTCGTTCTTTACCGATGACGACATTGGCAACGACAAAGTATGGGACAATTGGCGGTTGGAAGGGCCGAGCTTCGTCTGGCACTTCCGAGGTTCACCGCACGTGCACGTTTGGGTCAACATCGCCGACAATTCTAGTGTTAAACTGAACGCATAGTGACGTGATGTGTCCATCCATTATCCGACTGCGACAAGGATGCTTGTCGCAGTTTTATTTCGGCGTACTTGATGGAATGGATTCATTGGGCCATCATGTGCCGGACTATTTCTCACGCAACAACTTTTCACTGGGATAGAGCGGCGGACTGGGCCGGGAGACAACGTGCAACAAGTAAAGATCTTTAAGAGTGTCGACAACGAGCTTGGAGTGATGGAGCAAGAAATCAACGCGTGGATCGCCGAGAGTGGCGCAAGAGTATTATCCATTCATGGCAACATTGCTCCCCAGGCCGGCAAGCATTCAAGTCTAGACTCCTTCAGCGCCGCAGATGTTTTAGTCATCGTTCTCTATGACAAATGATTCGTGTCGTATTTTGCTCCGCAAAACCGCAAGCACGATTCGTGGCGTGTTTTGCTCCGCAAAACCGACCCGCCCGTCCCGCCACCTCCGCCCAAACATCCATTCCGCATTCACTCTCCTAGAACTGATGGTCGTGATCTTGCTCTTAGGAATTACCGCAGTTCTTGGCATGGTGAGCACCAGCGGCTATGTGGATCAGTCCAGATTAACTCGAGCCGTGCAATCGATCGTTCAAGCAGACCATCATGAACGTCAAGTATCTCGTCATAGCCCGCTTCCAGGGGAGTTGGAGATCGATCGGCCCAAAGGTAGCCTCCGATTCAAAAACTCGCGACGCACCGTGGACCTTGTCGACAACTTGAAACTAAAAGAGATCGTTGTTGGTTCATCGTCCCTTGTTAGACAATCGATTTCCTATTCGCAATCGGGGCAGAGTCCAACGTATGCCATTGGATTGGAAAGCAAACGCGGAGCGACCAAATGGATTGTTGTCATCGGCATGACTGGGCAAGTCATCCATTGCAATGACGCTGACGAGGCCCGCCGATGGATCGAGTTAGGGAGCTGACCATGCGAACCAACCGCCGAGCGTTTACTTTGATCGAAGTGGTTGTTGGGATCGTCCTGATGGCTTCTTTGGTGGCAACAACGATGGTTGCCTTGGCCTCGCATCAGCGAACCATCTTGCTCGCCAAACAACGGCAACAGGCCAATCGAGTGGCTGAGACCCTTTTGACCAATTGGTATGAATTGAACGGAGACATTCCAACTCGCGCACAAGGGGTCGTCGATGCTCAGGCGGAGTGGCATTGGCAAACGCAGCCAATAGGTAGCACAACATTGTGCGGTCTGACTGTCAACATCGTTCGGCTGGATGTTTTCGGTCGCGTTGGACTTGATTCTCAACCTAGAATCCTAACCTCGGTGGAATTGGTGCAAGGCCTGAATGCGAGCGTACTCCGATGAGACGACGCGGTTTTACGCTTATCGAAATGGTGGTCGCGCTCCTTCTAGGTGCATTGCTTTTCGCCGTGATGACAAGCGTACTGCGTCGTAGTTTTGCAGAAATCAAAGCCAGTCAAACAGACCCAAGCATAGGCAAGATTCCGATGTTGCTGGAGCAACTAAGTCGCGATATTACGAATGCGCGCCAAATCCGAGTTGGAGTCAATCGATTTGAATTGATCGGATTCATCCATCGCGACCCTTCGACTTTGATTGCGACACATCGGCCAGCGCGAGTCCTGTATGAAATCCGTCGACGCGGTTCGCAATCTCTCTTGGTCCGAGTCCAATCGGCGGGAGCAATCTTCGCGGAAACAATGACGGAACCGGTCTACGCAGGTGTGTTCGCGATGTCCCTGTCGTCGGATCAAGTGGGAGCGCTCACCGAATACGATACGATCGGACTCAGTGAATCCGATCGAGCGGCGTTGACAGCCAACATAGTTACCGTCCCATCCATTTTGAGACTGACCCTATTGGATCAACAGGGCCGATCGATCGTCGACCATGTCTTTTCACGGCAACGGGATGGGTGACGTATGGGCATCGTCCGTCGACGCAAGCAACGTGGGTTCGTATTAATGATGGTCCTGGTCTGTATCATCATGGTCGGTGTCGCTTTGAACGCAACCGCCCACCGAAGCTTGCAAGCTAACGCAGCCGCTACCCTAGCCCAGCGAAGCTTGCAAGTTCGATGGGGAATGCGCAGCTGCCAGCGCACTTTGTTGCCTTCGGCAGGCGCTTTGTTTGCCGTCAGCGATCGATCGACCAGAATATCTCGTGGAAAGGCAGAGGCGTTTCCTGCGATTCTGAGCGGTCGTGCGATCTTAGGCGGCCAACCTTTCGACGTGATTGTCGCAGACGAAGACGCAAAGGCCAACCTAAATACCCTCTACGACGCGGGTGGACAACGAATTTGCGAACAAACTCTCAGCCGGTTGACCAATGCAATGGAGGCAAGAACGATCCGACTCGATCCATCGCGATCCAGCAATCAAGTATTCTATGGCAAGCGATCCTCAACAACTTCTCCGTTGAAAGATGAATTATCAGAGAAAAACACCGCATCTGCGATCGCAATATTCCCCGCCTTTCGCAGTTGGGGCGAGGTCTTCGATTTGGTACAAGTAAGCCAGCTGGCAGGAGATGATCGACACTTGGCCAACATGACTCGGCACGTTTCGCTGTACGGATCGGGACGACTCAATGTGTTTCGAGCGTCGGACGAAACCGTACTCGCAGTGTGTAGAACCGTGGTGCAGGACGGTTTGGCCAAGCGAGTGTTGTCGAAACTCCGCGACACTTCGCTGGGACAAGTCGATTTGATTTTGGAGCAAACCATTACTAATACGGACGATCGAAAGTCATTGAGCAAGCTACTGTCGAACTCCTCTGAGAGTTTTTCGATTTGGATGGAAGCCACAAGTCGAAGTTCACGACATCAACGATTGGCCATCGCGGCACCCGACGAAAACGGCATGATGCGAACGACGGAGTATTCCTTTGAGTAGTTTCTCGGTACAACAACGTACGATCAACATGACAGCCGCGACACTTTTGGTGGCTTCGATCGCGATCGCCGTTTGCGGATGGGTGTTCCGCGACTCTTCTTTCGAGTTTGCATTCGAGACAGCCCAACCTGCCAAGCCACGCACTGCCGCGCTCCCCATGACCACTTCGGATTCGCTTTTGGTCGCCAACGACGAAAACGTCTGGAATCGCCCTTTACAAGTTGGGTTTCGCGAAAAACCTCCAAAGCCATCCACGCTCCCGGCGATCGAATCTGTCCCTTCGCCAATCGTTTCTTTACCACGTCCAGCTTCACTTGACCTTGGGCTTCGATTGGTAGGAACGGTTCTCGAAACGGGTCGATCGATGGCCATTGCAATTGATCAAAAAGGAAAGCTTGATTTTCGAAACGAAGGTGAACCCCTGCAATTAGAACCCGCGGGAGTTCGAATCGACGCGGTTGCCGCCAAATCTGTTCGCGTGACCTATCAAGGCAAATCGGTGGAGTGGGGGCTTGGACAGTCGTTATCCATTGCTTCGGAACCCAATGCTTTGATTCAGCCTAGCGTGCGTCTGACTCCTCAGCCTACGAGCAAAAAGATGAGCATCGAGATCGAGGAAGAGCTCGATCGCATCAATCGTGTCCCGTCGGATCCACCTTAAGGAATGATTGACCGATGGGAAAGAATGGAATACTTCTAATAGAGCAAATCGATGGCTGGACGCTTTGCAGCGCAGCCCCGAACGGACCGACGGAGACGGTGGACGCATGCGAACCCAACGCCATCGCGCTATCGGTGCGTGCATTCGCCAAAGAGCGATCCTTGAACTCGCACAAAGTCCTGATTGCAGTCGCGACGGAATCCGTTTTGTTTGCGACCATTCCGGCCACTCAAGCGGTGGGAATTCGCAGCAATGACTCGTTGCGATTTCTCCTCGAAGGGTTTTTGCCGATCGATGCCGAGAGCGTTGTCGCAGACGAAATCGAGCTCCAAGGCTCTTCGAATGCAACCAAGGCAGCCATCGCGATGGAGATCGACACAATTCGACCGATCATACACGCATTGGAGCAGTCTCAGTGCAAAGTCCAATCGATCGTCCCGATAACTTTGTTGGCGTTGGAGCAAGCGCTTGCAGATCGATCCCTGACTGCTCCGTCGGCTTCGGTTTGGACCTCGGACGTTACTGCTTCACCTCGCAACGTCGAGATCGTCGTACTAAATGCGGATCGATCGATGGGCGCTTGGCAAGTTTCTGAGCAGGATCCGGCAAGTATTACGAGGAACCTTGAATTGCTGGCGGCTGATTCACTGCCGAGATTCGAATTCCAATCGGTTGTTTCGTTGGCGCAAAAGCGTGCTGAGACTTTGCTGGCTGGGCGAGCAAATCCGTGCGTAGACTTGAGGCGAAACGAGTTGGCCAGCGCCGATCCTTGGCGACGAAATCGTGCGGCTATAACGCGGCTTGTGATCGCTGCTTGTATTCTGGCTGCCACCGTTTGTGGGACGCTGTTGTGGTATGGCGCTGCGTATCAAAGGCGATCGGACTTCTTGGTTGCAAGGCAACAAGAGTTATTTCGGACGGCATTTCCAGATCAAAGGGTCCCGGCAGCCATCCTCAGTCGGATCCGCAGTGAACACGCCAAAGTAATGGGGGTACGAAAGACAAACGCTGCAACCGCGGCACCGAAATCCTCGTTGGTTGCATTGCGGCAGATCCTCGAGTCGCTAGGGACCGAATTCCCTTTTGAGATCGAAGAGATACGGATTGAGACCCATCGCGTCGCGTTGGACGTTAAACTCCTATCGCAACAAGATGCTGGCAGGTTTGCGGCTTCTCTTGCATCCAAGGGATTTACGGTGGAACCTCCGGCAACATCGTTGGTCCAAGGTGACCGAGTTCGAGCCAGTCTTTCGGC
This sequence comes from Pirellula sp., assembly GCA_040080875.1. Classification (GTDB taxonomy): domain Bacteria; phylum Planctomycetota; class Planctomycetia; order Pirellulales; family Pirellulaceae; genus JBKCUI01. The sequence goes on along the minus strand of JBEBHM010000027.1, from coordinate 8,485 downwards.
GTGGCTGGATACCCCAATGCCGTCGCCAACAGGAACGTTGCGAGGAGACCAATGAACGCTTGGGGACGAAAACTCTATTTCACGGTATTCGTCGCGGCTATCATTTTCGCAATGCTAGCGTCGTGGAGATCCTTTGTCATCGCACGGGAATCCATGCGTGCGGCCAATGCAGGGCTGGAGGAATCCAGTCGATTGATCAACGACATGGAGCGTCTGAGAAACTCGCCGCGAATGGCATCGTTAGAGGTCGAGCCACCGGACCGAATCGCGGCCCGAGTGACTGCGGCTGCGGCTCAGGCGCAACTACCGCCACTCTGCATTCAAAGCGTCGACCCTCGATCTCCCGTGAAAGTCAACCAGTCGGCCTACCAAATCCGCGCCACAGGCATCGTTTTGCAAAACGCGCAGCTTGCGCAAGTTGCCGCGTTTGTTCAGGGACTTGAGGACGCAAGTTCTGGAACCACCGTCCGCGATTTAACAATCAGTCGAAGCTCCGCGGTGGTTGAGAGTGACATCGAACTATGGAACGTCCGCTTGACCTTGACGCAGATGATCTTTTCTCCGATAAGCGGCAGATGACTTAACAGATTGCTTGTCCCCAAGTGTACCGCCTCCATGCACCCCTATCGAATCATTCGATCGATTGTTTTGTGGAGCGGAGCTGCGAATTTTTCCGGTAGGGGCAAGGCATCTTCGCGGGGCTCGCGTTTCGTTACGTTGAGCGTCTTTCACTATCTTGCATTATTGCTTGCAATTGGGTCATGGGTTGGGTGTGCTTCTGTTCGCGAACATGGATGCGATGAGATTTTGAGCGTCGGCTCAAGCACTTCGGAGCAATCGCATGTTCACTACAAGAAAGGGCTCCGGCTTTTTGACCATGGGAAATTGCCTGCAGCAGCCGAAGCATTTGAACGGGCCATCCAGTTGGATTACGAAAATGGATCCGCTCACAACAATCTTGGACTTGTCTATTATCAAAACCGGAAATGGCCGCAAGCTGCAGCCGAGTTTGAGGCCGCCACACAACTATTGCCAGAGGATGCGACGCCTTGGAACAATCTGGGGATGACCATGGAGGCAACCGGCAAAGGGTATGAAGCGATGGAGTACTATCAACATGCGTACGAACTTGCTCCCCGCAAACCGCTCTATCTTGGCAATCTTGTACGGACGCGAGTTCGATTGGGTGAAAACGACGAATCGGTGGTCGAGCAGCTCAAAGAGTTGCTTTTCATCGAATCTCGGCCTGAATGGATCGAGTGGATTAACGACCAACTAAGCCTCAAGATGAATCCGCTCTTAGATCGAGGACCACCGCCACCGAATCTCGGTTCGAAAAGCAAATCCAAGTCCAAAGTGAGCGCTGGGGTTGATCGGGGCAATTCCAGCGTCGTGCCGATTCCTCAGCTTCCCGGCGAGTTGATCATCGCCGAGCCAATCATCCCTTGATCGGATCTCAAATCGCCATGGAGACCTGAATTTCTCGATACTGAGCGAGTTGAAGTTTATTAACTGGCAAGCCATTTTTCTGTCGTTCATTTTTCTGTCGTCATCGAAAATCATCCATCGAAGTTAAGATGGAATGTCCAATTTTTCTTCCTTAATTCGCATCGTTCCCACGTTCGATCCATAATCGAATACTATCTATCGGATTCGACGACACAGCCACCCTTTGGCACGGCAAGCCACCGAACCGAATCCTAGGTTGACCATGAACACTGGAATCAGCTTTCCGTAGATTCCCGGCAGGCCAAAGGCATAGCAGAGGCCGTCTACAATCGCCACTGGCGCGAGAAGAACAAATGTAGGTTTTGGTCAGCCCGGCGAAAAACAATGTGACAACGAGCAATGCTCGGACAGAGAAATGAAAAACGTTGTTTTCATGCCGTGTTTCGGTGACCACTTCATCCGGCCTACACACATCAAAAAAACACCCGAGATATGGCTTTGGTGCAACTGTTTGTTATTTGCCGATTTGTCGTTCACGTCTGATTCGATCGATAGTGGCAGGATGTCATTCCGGTTCTTCGCTGACGTAATCCACTTCGGCAATCGATTCACGAAACTCTTGTTTGCCCATCCGTATTCTGGATCGCGAACATGTAGTCGATGTTTCGCGCCGACATACTTCTCAATCAGATCGAGGTGCCGCCAATTGTACGCCCAAATCTCCTGAGCGCCAAACGAACCGCGTATCCAAAGAACTTCCCTAAAGTAGTCATCCCGCGCAGGAGACTCTCGCCAACATCGGTAAATGCTTTTTTCATGCCATTCGCGTGTCAAGCCGCAATGCGTGCAAACAAGCCGTCGGGGAGAAAACCGTTCACAATTCGTCGGTAGTGACGGGTAACAGAACAGTTCTGCCTATCGTCCCTTGGGTTGTTTTGGAACGTAGACGATGGCGAGTGCAAGCGCTAGCCCGAGGATTGCGGCTGCCAACGCGAAGGGTGCGCCCGGCCAATAGTACTTGCTGTCAGGCATGATCGTCCGGCCATACACTCTCGTAAACAAAAGCGGACCAATCATCCCTGAGATGCCACCCAACGAGCTGTTGGCACCTGAAAGCTGGCCTTGCTCCGTTGGACCAAGTTGCTTGGACATGACACCTTGGATCGATGCGCTAAAGAATCCCATGATCGCAAAGATAATTGTGCTTGCGAAAAACAGCTCACCCGTGGGCGCCATCGAATAGGCAGTGAACCCAATAATTCCACCTGTCAATCCAATGAAGACCAGCAAGCGTTCACCAAATCGCTTCATCGCAGGCCGAATCAGCACACCCTGGACGATAAAGTTGAGTACTCCCACTGTGGCCAGCGATGCGCCAACCATCGACCCCGACCAACCAAACCGTTCGTCCGTATACAGCACGAAGACATTCTGAAACACATGGTGTGCGAGCTGATAGAGAAACAATGTCAGGGCCATCGGTAGCAACCCAGGCTTGGACAACAACAATCGCAAGGAACCGAGCGGATTTGCTCGCGACCAACGAAACTTGGTCCGCTTCTCGATTGGCAACGATTCGGGCAAGACGAAGTAACCGTACATGGCATTGGTAAGCGTCAGTGCGGCGGACACCCAAAATGGCAAACGCAAATCGAAATCCATTAGCCAGCCACCCATGGCTGGCCCCAAAATAAAACCTAAACCAAAGGCTGCACCGAACATTCCAAAGGCGGCGGATCGGTTTTCGTGCGAGGTAACGTCCGCCATGTAAGCCTGAGCCGTCGAAAAGCTCGCGGCGGTGATGCCGGTGATAATCCGCCCGACAAACAGCCATGTCAAATCGGGAGCCAATGCCAAGAGGATATAGTCCAGCCCCAATCCGAATGCAGAGATCAGCAGCACGGGTCGTCGACCAAAACGATCGGAGAGCGCCCCCATGATCGGTGCGCTGAAGAACTGCATGAAGGCCCAGATGGTTCCAAAGAGCCCAACGTACCAGGATGCTAGGACGTTATCTCCACCCACCAATTGCTTGATTAGTTTGGCGCCAACGGGAATGATCAATCCCAACGACAACACATCGAGTATGACCGTCACCAGGATGAAAGCGATGGCTGCTTTTCGTTGATTTAACGCAATTCCGGTCACTGCTTGGTCTAGCTTGGTTTGGCGGATTGCTTCATGGCGTTGCTGAGCATCACGTCAAATAGCTCTTGCTGTTGCTTCATTGCAGCAAACTTGTCGGCGGGATCGGTTCGCGCTTCGAGCAAAACCCACCCGGTGTATTTCGATGCCATCAGCATATTCATCAAATCTTGGTAGGGATAATCTTTGGAATCAAGTTCTCGAGCGTGCAACGTTTCGCCGAATCGATTGCGTACCATGGCAAAGTTTGCAGCTAAACCAGGCCCCTGCAAGTCCTCTCCGTTACAATTCCAGCAAACCGTCGCGTTTTTATGGTCGGCGACTTTGAAGATATCTCGTATTACACTTAGCTGACTGGTTTTGCCGCCATGCACCTCAAGCCGAATTTGCTGACCGTATCCCTCGCCATAAGCAGCCACCTCGTTGAGTGCTTTGCCAATTTGCTCAATGGTCTTTTCATTCGGGACACTCGGAACAAAGCCATTGGGCTTTACTTTCACACCGCTTCCGCCGCAATCGTGCATTAGCTGAATATATTTCTTGCACTGCTCGATGTTGGCCCGTAGTTCCTCAGGTTTCGCCGAATGGAATTCACAATTCGAGCCATAGCCTACCAATTCGATCCCACTCTCTTGGAACTGTTTTGCGACCGTTTTGCGTTGCGCCTCGGTCAGATTGGGCTCGACAGCATGCTTGTGCTCGGTACGAAGTTCGACGCCCCGCATGCCCGAATGTTGGCAGGCTTTGATGACGGTGGCCAAGTCCATGTCTTTGCCCCAAAGATAGGTAACCAGTCCAAATCGAGGTTTGGCCTCATTTTGTGACGAGTCGGGCATAGTCGATTCCAGCGCTTGAACTCCGGCGAATCCAAGCCCGTGAGAATTGGTAAGGCAACTTGCCGCAAGGGCTGAGGCAGCAGTCATGGTCCACTTGCGGCGACTGACTACCTCTGCGTTATCGGCGTTCTTGGACGTGATCGGATTAGGTAATGCGGATCCTGACAAGTGTCGGGTTGACGACGATTGACCGTGTCGAATTGATGTCATGTGTATCCTCAAACCAATGGAAAGGACTTATTTGTCATGGGAAAACAACGAACTTGGCGTTGAAACCGGGTACAATGCACGCTCAAGACGCACTATAATTGACTTTCCCTCCCGGCACATCCGCACCGGACAAAGCCGACCTCAATATTCCCACCTTTCAACCAGTTTTCCAGGGCTCGGACGATAGCATCCGAGCCTCAGACTACTTTCGATTGCTTCACCTACACATTTGGAGATGTCCCGCATGAAATGCCTTGGTAGTCCACTTGGTCGTCGCGGTTTTCTAACAGTCGGAGCTTTTGGTGGTCTGGGATTGACCATGGGCGATTTGTTTCGATCCCGTGCGATGGCCGACAAAAAGCATTACGACTTTATCGAAGCCAAAGCCGAAAGTGTCATCCATATCTATTTGCCGGGCGGAATGGCTCACCAGGAAACGTTTGATCCCAAGCCTTACAGCCCATTGGAATATCGAGGCGAGCTCAAGCCGATCAAAACCAAGACTGGCGACATATTCTGTGAGACGCTTCCGAAACTGGCTGGCATCTCGGACCGTTTGACGGTGTTGCGAGCCATGACGCATGGCGAAGCGGCTCACGAACGTGGCACGCACAATATGTTCACGGGTTATAAGCCGTCGCCTGCATTGGTGTTCCCAAGTTTCGGGTCGGTTGTCAGCCACGAATATGGTCCGCGAAACAACTTGCCTCCGTATGTTGCGGTGCCTAACGCTTCGAATGAGTTTGCAGGAACCGGCTACTTGAGTTCATCGTATGGACCATTCAGCTTAGGTGCCGATCCGTCCACCAAAGGATTCCGAGTACAAGACCTCAATCTTGCGGGAGGAGTGGACACGGCACGTTTTGATCGACGACGATCTGCCTTGGATGCCGTCAACGCTTACTTTGCAGAAAAGCAAAAGTCCGACAACATCGCGGCGATGGACACTTTTTATCAACGCGCCTACTCGCTCATCAGTAGCGAAAAAGCTCGCGAAGCGTTTAATATCGAAGCCGAGGATGCAGCTCTGCGAGACAAGTACGGTCGCAACCCAGCCGGTCAACGCATTTTGATGGCTCGACGATTGGTGGAGGCCGGAGTGCGATTCGTCACGGTGACGTATGGTGGTTGGGACATGCACACGCAGATTGCGACTGGCATGCGCCGCGATGTTCCACCGTTGGACCAAGCCCTGGCTACGCTCATCGAGGACCTTGAATCGCGTGGATTGCTTTCCAAGACTTTGATCATGGTCAGCAGTGAATTCGGACGTACCCCTAAGATCAACAATGACGCCGGCCGGGATCACTGGCCAAAAGTATTCTCGGTGATGTTGGCGGGAGGCGGCGTCAAAGGTGGGCTCGTATACGGCTCCTCCGATGCGACGGCCACCGAACCCGAATTCGACCCCGTTTCTCCAGAGGATCTGGCAACGACCATGTACCATTTGCTTGGAATTGTGGCCGACAAGGAGATGATGGCTCCCGGCGATCGTCCCATCGAAATTTGCGATGGGGGCAAACTGATCCAAGGCATACTGGCGTAGTCTTTGCATGATATTCCGAGTCGGTTTTTCGCCCCGCGAACAATCAATATGATCGCGGGTTGAAAACACCCATCGAACCCCCACGGTCATCACGATATCTATTATGCGTTTTTTCAGTAAACTTCAGTGCATCTATTTGTTAGTATACCTATTGCTCATCGGTTGGGCGGGTGACATCCATGCTGCTGTTCCAGAAGCCAATTCCGTTTCTGTGGCTGGTCTTCAGCGGGGCACTTCGGTCGAATTGACCATATCGGGCGCGCGGCTAGGCGATGCGCATTCGCTGCTCTTTTTTACGCTCGGCCTCGAAGCGACCAATATCACCAAGGTCGATGATAACAACATCAAGGCCACGATTACAGCCAGCGCGGATGCAGCCTGCGATTTGCATCCCTTCCGTGTCGTGACCAAAACCGGCATTAGCAATATGCGATTGCTCAACGTATCTGCACTGCCATCCGCCACCGAGGCAGAACCCAACAGCGAGTTTGCGGCGGCGCAAGCGATCGAAATGAACTGCACCGTGAATGGCGTAGTACAAAACGAAGATGTGGATTATTACGCCGTCGAATTGAAACAAGGGCAACAACTCAACGTCGAACTCGAAGGACTTCGACATGCTTACTTGAACGATTTCTTTGATCCCTACATTGCGATCTATGACGCAAAACGATTTGAGATTACGGCGAGCGACGATTCGGTTTTCTTGCAGCAGGATTGTCTGTGTTCCATGATCGCACCGGCCGATGGACGTTACGTCATCGAAGTGCGAGAAAGCAGCTTCGGAGGGAACGACCGATGCAAGTATCGATTGCACGTAGGTAGCTTCCCGCGTCCCGTGGCGATGATCCCGAGCGGTGGCCCGCCAGGAGTTCCCCTAAAGACAACATGCATCGATTTGCTCGGCAATCGCTGGGAGGAAACGTTTGAAATGCCGGCCGTGGCCACCGAAGGATTTCGTGTCTGGTCCAAACGGGATGGTCAACAATCGCCGTCGCCAAACTTCCTTCGCGTCAACGCAGCCACCAACGTGGTGGAAACTGAACCTAATTCGGACCACAATGCGATCCCAAGTTCATTTCCTGTCCCAGTGGCATTCAACGGAATTCTCGAGTCGGAAAAAGACAAAGATTTCTGGGTGTTTGAGGCCAAGAAGGATCAACAGCTTGAGATTCGTGTACACGCCCGCCAACCATTGCGGTCGAGTGTCGACCCAGTGTTGCAAATTTGGAAAGTCGGAGGCGGCGTGCTTGCCAATAATGATGACAGCGGTGGCCCGGACAGTTATTTGAACTTCAAAGTACCGGCCGACGGAGCTTACGCGGTCTGTGTTTATGATCACTTGGGGCGTTTCGGTGCTCACTTTGCTTATCGTGCCGAGGTCCAGCTTCAGAATCCAGAAGTCGGCACTACCGTGAACGAACAGGATCGTTATGTTTCTCAAACGGTATCGGTTCCTCGCGGATCACGGATGGCCATCGAGGCCAACGTCGTTCGCAAATTCGCAGGCGGAGAAGCCGTCGTTAGTGCTTCGGAGCTACCGCCGGGCATGTCTCACTCCGAGGGCCTTTGCCCTGCGGATCTTGGAACCATCCCGTTGATATTCAGGGGCGATGCCGGCGCACCCAACGCGGGTCGATTGGTCGATTTGACCGCGACTATAACCCAGTCGCCTGAAAAGCAAATCGCGGGTCCGCTCCGACAGCGCACACAGTTGGTACGGGGGCAAAACAACGTGGATGTTTGGGGTCGCACGGAAAGCAAGTTGGCTGTCGCATTGACCGAGCCTCCGCCGTTTGACATCGAGGTGGTTCAGCCTCAGGTACCACTCGTGCGCAATGGATCGATCAATTTGGTTGTCAACGCAAAACGCACGCCAGGGTACGACAAGCCGATCAGTTTACGATTGCTGAGCAGTCCACCTGGAATCGGTTTTTCCGCTGTCACCATTCCGGGCGATCAATCGTCGATCTTGTTGCCACTTACCGCAAACAATGGGGCCGGCATTCGAAAATGGCCTCTTGTTGTTATGGCTACGGCCGATTCAGGATTTGGTCCGATCAAACTTGCTTCGGAGTTCGTGAATGTCGAAGTGGGCGAATCGTTGTTCGAATTCAAATTTACCAAGACCATGGCGGAGCAGGGCAAGCCAGCGGATGTTGTGGTTGCTGCCAAGTTAAAGAAACCCGTCGAGGGAAACATTGAGATCGAGATCTTGGGAATTCCACCGGGAACTCAGGCCACCTCGCCCAAGGTAAGTTTTGCAGCGGATGCGACCAAAGTCGTTTTTCCTTTGGAG